>NZ_AENZ01000077.1:0-12039 GCF_000183485.2 Alistipes sp. HGB5
GCACTTTGTCGTCGGAGATCGTCAGTTTGGGCAGCGCGAATACCGTCCGCTGACGCTGATGTCCCCTTACAACGGCCGGATCGTTGCATACGCGCAGGATTTCGAGCGGTGTCTGCTGCTGTGCCGTACGCTTTGCGAGCTTCTTGTCGGCTACGATAAACTGTCGTGCATCCACCTCAAAGGAGATATTCGTGTCATTATACATGCAAGTATGTATGTAAATGACATCGTTGGAAACGTAAATTCCCAGCACCTCGACCTCGATGCCGTACTTCTTCGTGCGAATGCCTTTCACATCCGTACGGTTCTGCCGGTATATGTCGCTCAACATGCGTTTTATGGTCGCGGGCTTCTCTCGGCCTACCTCGCGCAGCAGCACCCGGCCTTCGGATGCTGGGGCCGTCGGCTGCGGATAGCCCGCGGCAGCCGGTTTCTTCACACCTTCCGTCTGCGGTTCCTGCACTGTAAGATTGAGGGTCGAGACAACCGGGTTCTCGGCATAGTGGACATCGAACGTGAAAAATCCGCCGTCTTCGGTGATGACCGTCAGGTTTGTTTCTGCTGCGAAATTCCGCACGGCCGCCTTCACCCGCACGACGTTTTCGGCCCCGTCGGCCTTGCCTGCTATGATGTCCATCGAGCCGATGTCGATATACGTGACGGGCGACGGGAAGAGGATGTGTACAGTCTTGGTGAATCCCGCCTCGATACGCAGGGGACGGATCTCGGTCGGCGTTTCCGGTGTCGTCTGCGCCGTGACCTTTGCCGCCGCGATTGCCGCGACGATCAGGGTCAGATAAATAAGGTCTCTTTTCATTTTTACTGCTGTTTAGAAATCAATAATAGCTGGTGGTTGGCTTTGAGGGTGATCTTCACCTCGCGGAGCTTCCCGGCGACATACTGCGACGATGCCTGCAATCCTCCGCGCGCCAGCTCGGACAACACCTGCTGCCCGGCCGAGCGGGTGACGTTTACGCTCGTCCCGGCTGTCTGCCCGACGGAAGCCAGCGCCTCTTTGAGGGCTGTCCGCTCGCGGGAGTTCGGGATATTCAGCCCCGGTTGTCCGTCCATGTCGTAAGCCACGGCTTCGACAGCGAAGATCCGTCCGCCGTATTCGACGGACGACACCGTGACTTGCAGCCGCATTCCGGAGATCGTCGCAAGACTGTATAGCGGCGTATTCCGGGGGATGGTCACTCCGTCGATACGCACGGCTTCCAGCAACCGCAGTTGCACGGTGCTTCCGGCACGTATGACCTGCGTCGAGGCGACGCAGGCTCTGACGGTCGGAGTATCGGCATGCGCGACGCCACCTGCCGCCGTGAGAAATCCCAAGTTGCGTTCGACGGTGAAATCCGCCCGTGTGTCGAGCGTCGATGCTTCGACCTCACCCTCCCGCACGGGCCGCATGACCGACAGGCGCGAATCCTTCCGCTGCTTTGCCTGCTCAACAGCTTCTTCACCTACGGCCGTTCCGCCGCCGAGATACTTCCGTGCGAGCTTGTACTGCTCCTCGGCCAGCTCCAGCGGGTCGGGCTGCTGCCGCTCGGCGTCGAGCTGGGATTGCAGGGCCGCGACCTGCTCTTTCAGCGCTTCGACCTCGGCATTGCGCTGCGGAGCGGCGTAGAAGCCCTGCACCTGCCGCTGCATGGCCCGGTTGGCCTCGGCAGCCCGCAGTGCGGGGTCGTCCGCCGGTGCGGGTTCCTCGGTGGGTTTGAGCCCGTCGTCCAGCAGCGAGAACGAATTGTCGCCGAGTGTCATCATGCGTTTCTGCTGCTGCTCCTCGCTGCGGAGCTGCTCCGCGGCTTTGCGTTTGTCTCCGACGGTGGCTTGCGCCTTGCCGTCCGGAACCGACGTATTGATCCCCGCAGCTCCTTCTTGGGGCTTGACGGGCGCAGGCCGGAATATAAGCCACATCGCGACGAGGAATATACATCCGAGGATCGCCGCGAAGAGCAGCACCTTGCGTTTGCGCTGCCGCTCGAACTCCGCCGAGGGGTCGTTGCCCGGATTCTTGTTTTCTGTCATAATGGTTTACGGTTTAAGATGTAATAATTCGGGATGTCCGATCTCTAACTCCGATCCCATGTCCGCTGCGAACAGGAGCCAAAGGTAAAGGAAGAGAAGCAGGACGAGCGCCGCAAGTACGATCCGCTCCCGGATGCGGGGTGCGAGCGCGTCGTGCCGGCGCCGCAGCGACCGCCGCACCCAACGGATGCGGCAGCGCAGGGTGTGCGGTTTAGCGGTCATAGGTCGCAATGTCTTTGTTCTCGACGATGTTCAGCGCTTCGACCATAAAGCCCTGCGGATTGTTGTCCGAGCGGGAAACGTTCACCAGACGGCACGTCGTGACGAGCGACCGCTCCGTGACGGTGCTTTCGCGCAGGATGCGCTGCCGGGCAAAGGTCGTAACCTCGTAGGGATAGCGGTCGAAGTCGCAGCGGATGCTGTCCACTTTGACCATCTGCGAGACGTTGCCCGCGATCAGGCGGTTGAAGAATCCTTTCTCCTGCAGGACCTTGTAGTAGGACAAGGCGCTTTTGTCGGCCATCTGCAGGGCGCGTCCGACGTTGGACTCGATGGCCGCCTTGTCGGGCGAGAGGGTGAAGAAGAGCTCGTGGAAGCGCCGCACATGTTCACGGGCCTCTACGGGACGGTTCTGTGCGAGGTCCTGCGAGAGCGCCACCATCAGCGAGCGTCCGTTGTCCAGCACGTAGATCTTCTGCCGCTGCCGTTCGGCGAAAGAGTAGGACATCCAGACCGCCGCCACGGTAACGACGGCGCAGACTCCGGCGAAGACGAGCGCGTACATGCGCAGCTGCCGAAACGATGTTTCGATGTTCGTTAAACACTTGAATTCCATAATAACGGGTTATTTTATTTTCTGAAAATAAGCCGGGCGCCGTTCATGATGCCGCGTCCCACGGCCTTACCGCCCGATAATGCCGCCGAGCCGGCGCCTTTGGCCCCGGCCCATGCTTTGCCGGCCGTCCATCCGGCTCCGGCGCTTACGAGCGAGGTCATCTTCGAGACGGTCTTGTTGTAGGCGGCGAATCCGTTCGCCTGCACGACCCACGAGGCGATCGAGGGGATGCAGAGGTATCCGCACACGGCCACGAGCATGAAGATCAGGTTCAGGCTGTTCGACCAGTCCACATACCAGTTGTAGCCTTCGGCCATCAGGTCGGCGTCGTGGCGCATCGAAAGGGTTTGCAGACGTGCGATGATCGCCGAGAAAAGATCCGAGATGGGCAGCCACAGGTAAATCGAGACATATTTCGTGAGCCATTGCGTCAGCGTGGACTGAAATCCGTCGAACACGGAGATGGCGAAAGCGATCGGGCCGAGCAGCGAGAGGACGATCAGGTAAAAGGTCCTCAGCACGTCGAGTATGACGCTCGCCGCGGCGAAGAGCAGTTCGAGTATCCATGCCAAGCCTTTGAATATAAGTCCCTTTACAGACCATGAGGATCGCTCCTCGTTCATGCGGTCGAGTGTCTGCTGTGTCTGGTCGTCCACGCCCAGTTCGCTGAGCTCGCGCTCCATCTCCTCGTTCTCGGCGTAGTAGCTGTCCGGGGGCATCTGCTCGCGGCTTTCGAGTTCGAGCCGCTCACGCCGCTCCTGCCATTGTTCCATGTCGAGTGTTTGCCCGACCATCAGCGAATGCGTCGCCTTTACCAGGGGTGAAAGTATGCCGTTCAGGCTTCCCAACACGAGCGTCGGGAAGAACAGGATGCAGATGCCGATGGCGAAGGGCCGCATAAGGGGAAAGAGGTCGATCGGTTCGGCTTGGGCCATCGACTGCCAGACGCGGTAGGCGATGTGAAGCAGCGCCCCGATCCCTGCGATGGCCATTGCGACCTGCGACATCGGATAGCACAGCGCCATCATGTCGTCGTAAAGCACCCGGAGAATCGTATGCAGATTGTCCGTAAGGGAAAGCATGTGTACCATCGTCGGCTACCAGTAACGTTGTTCGTCGGTTCCGTACAATGAGAGCACACCCTCCATGTCCCGCTTCCGGGCGGCCCGCAGCAGGGATATGGAGATGTTCTTGCGCGTGTAGTAGCGTGCCAGGTCTCGATGGCGCCGCAGAACGCCGTAGACGCGCTGCACCACGTCGATCCGGTCCTTGTCCGTCAGGGACATATCCGTAGGGTTCACGATGTCCTGCAGCTCCTTCAATTCCCCGGCCGATTCCTCGATGATGCGGGCGTAGCCTGCGGCGATGGCCGCGAGCTCCGCGGGCGTGAAGTTCTCGTCGCCGACCATGCGGCGATAACCGTCGACGTAGATGTCCGAGATTTCGCCCACGAGCAGAATGCACTGCTGCACCTTGCGGGCCGAGCGGACGAGGTTGCTGACCGACTTCAGGGCGTCGTAGTATCGCTTCCCCTGCTCATAAATCTTCACGGTTTCCTGAAAGCTTTGCAGCATGGTGGAGCCGTTCTTGGCGGCTTCGACGACCTGCTTGGTGGAGTTGACGATCCCCTGCGCGAGGTTCGTAGGGTCTGAGACGACCCACTGGGCGTATGTGCTGAGGCCCGTGCAGACAAGGCACAGACACAGCAGGATGATTTTCTGTTTCATGCTTGAATTGATTGTGTTATTGAGGATATTCACCCGAAGACGGGCATCACCGCTTTATCCGCCGACCCGAAGCCGGTTGTCCGGTTTGCTCTTTCCTTGCAGAATTGATCTCTTTCTGCCGCACCCCGGAAATATGTTTCTCCGGCTTCGGGCCTTTCTGCCGCAGGGATTCGAACAGATCGTCGGCGTAGGACTGCCGCCCGGTCATGCGGACAAGGCGTGCATCCAGCTCGCGGAAGGCTTTCTCGACCTGCCCGTATTGCTCGGCTGGTGATATGCCGGGAAGAATCCTGTATTTGTCGAGCAGCTGCCGGTTAATACGGCTGTCGTCGATTCGCTCCGGGAAGCGTGCAAGCCATCCCAATGTCTGCAACTCGGCATCGAGTTTTTCAATGTAGGTTTGCCGCAGGGAAATTTCCGGATCACTCTCCAATATCCTCTCGGCTTCCCGCACCATGCGGTTCTCGGCCTTCCAGATTCGCTTCCGGAGCTGCTGTACCTGCTGCGGAGCTTCCGGACATGCCGGGCCGTTCAGCCGCCCGCGCATCTCTTGTAACCGCTCCATGTCGGCGTCCCAGTCGTAAAGGCGTGCAACGTAACAGGAGGGTATATAGCCTCCGGATATTTCCGCCAGATGGCGCAGTTCGCGGAATGTCTCGGCGCGAAACTGCCGGTCGATGATATGCGCTGCTGCCTGCACCTCGTCCATCGGAGGCTGCCGGAGCTTGCTGTCGGGATGTTGCTCCAGATAGGCATCCAAGAGAAAAGTATGCATAGCGAACACTCCGTGCAGGGAGTGGGCGGTGTCTGCCGGAACGTCCGCGAGGCGTCGCCCGATCTTTTTTGCAAACGGTGTTCTGCGCAGGGCATCCATCAGCTCCAGCATATCTTTTCCCGCCGCATCTTCGGGCGTCCTGAGAAAGCGGGATGTCGCTGTATTCATTGTCAGTCTGATTCCGGCAATGGTCAGATCCGATTTCCGGTGCCGTCGCACAAGGTCTGTAACACTGTTTATATCCCGTTCCCGGAGCAGGTTTTCAGCATGGCGGACAATGAGCGTGCGTCGATGTTCCCTTTCCCAATCCGGCGTGCGGCGGAATAGCCGTGCAATCCTATCTTTCCATTCCATAGCCGTCGGATTTGAGGACGTATAATTGTAGGCGGAGTCCGCCGAAGGGCTGCCCCAGCAAGCAGGGGCAGCCCGGAAATACCGAATGACGCTCCATTATTCGGCCGGTTCGTTGAAGTCGCACGCTTCGGCACTGATTGCGTCGTCTTCCTGCCGCCGGATGCAGTCCTCCGGAACGAAACGTCCGTAACAGCCGATGGTGAGTGTCTCGGTGGAAGCATCGTAGATCACGCGGTTGCCGTCGTCGGCGCCGAGCCAAAGACGGTGGCGGCGCAGCGCGATGATGCCGTCCTGTACGAGGCGTTTGTAGCAGAGCGCGTGGTCGAAAACGAGGATGCGCCACATGCCCTCGCCGATGCGGCGTATCGAGGCCGAGAGGTTGTTTTCCGCCGAGAGCCACGCTCCGCAGATACGGTCGGCGTCGAGTTGTTCCCGAAGGTCTGCCAAAGTGCGGATGACTTCGGTGCGGGTTCTGATCTCCTGCTGAAGGGCCGCTACGGCCGACGCAGGCGTCGATTGGTTACTGTTCATTGTTTTTGAGTTTTGAGGTTCGTTTGAAAGCGTCGCCCGGCACGAGGAGCAGTGCATCGGCCGGGGGCGTGTAAAAGAGATCGATCCGGCGTCCGCCGTAGGCCGTATAATAGACGCAATCCTTGTAGTGCAGAGCATGTGTTTCGGACGTGCCGCGGCGCGTGATGGTGATGCGGAATTTATCACCGCACGGCTCGATCACCAGCCGCGTGTCGTCGAGCGTCGAATGCCATGCTCCGCACAGGGGACGGATTTTGCGGTATTCGTAATCGTAGAAGAGGTGAAACGCTCCGAGCACGGCCGTAAACGTCAGCAGGATGCCGGCGCATATCCAAAGCAACTGTTTCATGGCAGCGGGCATTAAGATTCGGTTTTCGTTTCGCGCTTGCATGCCAACTGCTGGATGGCGGCTTCGATGTCGCCGCCGAGCTTTTCGGCAAGCTCCATGACCTGCATCTTTTCCGATTCCTCAGTGGTATAGGTCAAATATTCTTCGACCGAGGTTTCCGTGGCATAAACTGCCGACTGCACGCCTCCGAGCCCAATCCACACTTCCTTATAGAGGCGTTTAGGATCGTTCGAGAGATTGATCGAGAGAATCTGCGCCCGCTCCTTGTCCGTCAGCCCCAGCAGACGTTGTATGCCGTCGAACTTCGAGAGGTACTTGCGCTGGTCCAACAGGATTTTGCAGTCGGCGTTGTTGATGATCGACTCCTTGACGATGGGCGACGAGATGATGTCGTCCACCTCCTGCGTCACCACGACCGCCTCGCCGAAATACTTGCGAACGGTTTTAAACAAATACCTAATATATGCACTCATATTGGCCGAGGTGAGGGCCTTCCAGCACTCCTCGATAAGGATCATCTTGCGGACGCCTTTCAGCCGCCGCATCTTCGAGATGAAGGTCTCCATGATGATGAGCGTCACCACCGGCAGCAGCGTCCGGTTCGAGGAGATGTTGTCCAACTCGAAGACGATGAAACGCTTGTCCAGCAAATCCAGCTGCTTGTCGGAGTTCAGCAGGTAGTCGTATTCGCCGCCCTTATAGTAAGGTTCCAGCACGTTCAGAAAATTGGCAAGGTCGAAATCCTTCTCCCGCACGCGCTTCTGTTCCAAAAGCCGCCGGTAGTCGGTTTCGACGAACTCGTAAAAGGTATCGAACGAGGGGACGATGGAGCGGTCGGCGCGGAGCTTCGAGAGGTAGAGGTTCACGGCGTTCGAGAGCGCTACCTCCTCCGAGCGTGTTGGCTCCTCGGATTCCCGTTTCCAAAGGGTCAGCAGCAGCGTCTTGAGCGACTCGCGCTTCTCCACGTCGTACACTCCGTCCTCGACATAGAAAGGATTGAAGGCGATGGGCGCCTCCTCGGTGTAGGTGAAATACACCCCGTCGCGGCCTTTGGTCTTGGCGTGAATCAGCGAGCAGAGCCCTTGGTAGGAGTTGCCCGTATCGACCAGCAGGATATGCGCTCCCTGCTCCCAGTACTGACGAACCAGATGGTTCGTCAGATAACTCTTGCCCGAGCCCGACGGCCCGAGGATAAATTTATTCCGATTCGTGATGACGCCGCGCTTCATCGGAAGGTCCGAGATGTCCAGATGGAGAGGTATGCCCGACAGGCGGTCGGACATCTTGATTCCGAAGGGCGAGAGCGACGAGCGGTAGTTGGTCTCCTCGTTGAAAAGGCAGAGGGCCTGATCGAGAAAGGTGTAGAAACTCTCCTCGGCGGGGAAGTCGGCCTCGTTGCCGGGAATCGCCGCCCAGAACAACACCGGCACGTCCACCGTGTTGTGATGCGGCGTGCAGCCCATAAGGGCCAGTTGCGAGCCCACGTCGTTGCGGATGCGCTTCAACTCCGCTTCGCTCTCGGCCCATGCCATGACGTTGCAATGGCACCTTACGGAGCGCAGCCCCTGCGAATGCGCCTCATTGAGATACATTTCGATCCACTCCCGGTTGATGGCGTTCGAGCGCGAATAGCCCGCCAGCGAGTTCATGTTCCGGGCCGAGGCTTCGAGGCGCTTGAGCGTTTCGTCGTGGTCGTCGAGGAAGATCACCTGATTGTAGACATGGTTGCAGGAGAGCAGCAGCCCCACGGGCGCCGCGAACGAGAGGCGGCAGTCCGAGCGGTCGGTCGAAAGGCGTTCGTAGCGGAAATCCGTCGCCACGCTCTGTGGCAGCATATCCAGATCGGAGAGCGTGTGCATCGTAAGGAACTTGTCTCCGATGCGCATCACGCCCGGGTCGAGACGGATATCTTCGTTGACGACCGGACTCCGCTCGTCCGAGAGGGCGAAGTAACGGGCCAGCAGCCCGGCGTCGTCTGCCGTGCCGACGATCTCCGTTTCCGTTAGCCGCTCGACGTGCACGAGGCCCGAATCGTTCAGAATGCGCTCCATCTGCTCCGCGGCCTCCAGAAAGCGCGTCACGGCGTCCGTGTCGCGCATCTCCCGCGGGACGATGAAACCCCGGCACAAGACAGACGAGGCGCTGGTCTGCCGCATCCGTTCGGGCGTGGTCTTCGTAACGAACAGGTAGCACGTATGGCGCAGGTAGGGCCGCTCGTTGAAATGACGTTCGTAGGAACGTGCGAGAAAGCTCCGCTCGGAACCCTCCTCCGGAGCCGTGTATCGTTCTTCGATAAAGAAGTCCTGTTTGTGGACGACGGTGTAATCCGGCAGCACTTTCAGGGCTTTGAGCCATGCGCCGTGCAGTGCTTCGTATTCCTCGGCCGTGAGGGTGAAGAGTTCGGGCAGTGTGACGCGGTAGGCCGCAGTGATGTCGGCGAACTTGGAGATGATGCAGTTGTTCTCGACTCTCAGAAGTGGAAATTTCGATTCCAAGGTCGAGGTTTTCAGGGTTCCGCGCATAGGATTACAGTTTTACGGTTCGACGAAAACGCAACAGCCGCCCGACGGCCCGGCGGTGAACGATGCGCCGCGGATGCCGGCGCGAGGCCATGAGCTTCTGAAGCCCGTGGGGGCCGAAACGGCGGTTCAGGTAGAAGGTGCCGCCCGTGACGGCAAGGCCGGCCGTGAGGGCGAAGAGGATGCACAGGCCCTGCGGGACGCCGCTCATGTACATTCCGGCGAAGCAGACGAAGACGCCCAGAAGCCCCGCGACGAACAGCACGAGGTACTGCGCCGTGAGTCGTAGGCTAAGAACCCGGTGCCTTGCCGTATTTCTACGGTAGGTTTCCAAGAACTCGCCTCCGAACCGTGCTTGCACCTCTCGGCGCACACGGCTCTCCACTAACATATTCAGTCTATTATCCCGTGATGTATCTTGTTGTGACAGGGAATACATACAGCTAACGTCTTTCTCTGACGTCCAATCATTTGGATTTTCCATGGCTCTTTGCCTTTTAAGTCTTTGAGTCTTTTGACGTGGTGTATTTCAATGTTTTCCGTTGCGCCACACAATTCACACTTACCCGCTTTTAACCTTTGTATAAGGCTTGATACAGTGGTATTGAAAATCGTGTTGGCTACATAATCACAACTCGCGTCCATCGCGGTTGTTTTACGCTTAAAGCTCCCGTTGAAGAATACCCGCATCTTCTTTCCTCCTTTCTTGTCCTCATAGAAAACCGCAAAATCTTTGTGATGTCGATACTTTGCGATAATCTTTCGGGCTGTCGTACTGTACTTTCGTGCAAAAGTCTTATACAGACTGTATTGCATGATGTACTTGAAAGAATTCAGGTGTGAACTGTTATTTGCGATAGAAAAATAGTTTGCAAAACCTCGGATTTCTCTGTTATAGGCATCCAGTATTTCGAGGTCGTCCAGATGTAGCAACTTTGTCCGGCTTGTGGGTTTCCATTTCGCTTTACCCTCGAATTGATGAATTTCCATCGCCTCGTAGTAGAGAAGTTTATCCCGCATTGTGGACATTGGCACTTCCAACACTACCTTTTTGCCGTAAGCCTTAATAAGTACTCCCGATTTCTCGCCTCTTAACGTCTTATCCGTGAATGGTCGGACATAGATTTCATAGCCGAGGAATTTTGCCTTTCTATTGCCGTGCGTGATTAAGGTCTTTTCTTTGGAGAGCGTCAATTTCAGTTTCTCGCCGAGGAAATTCTTAATATCCTCTTTGATGGCCTCACAGTCCGATTTACTGCCAATCACTCCGATAATAAAATCATCGGCATACCTCACATACTTAATCCGTCTATATCCCTCGTCCATTTCATCGACAGAGGGTAAGTGCATCCTGTTTTTCTGATGTTGCTTAATCGCGTCAATCAGTTCCTTCCGAGTATCTTTATCCTTGGTTTGCTTCAGCTTTGTGCCGAGCCACCAAATTTTCCTGGAATACCGTTTGTACTCAAGGTTCATTGCCCGTCTGTCGCCTCTATCGAATTGACAGGCATACTCTTTCATGTACTTATCCAGCTTGTCGAGATAGATATTAGCCAGTATCGGGCTAATGATGCCACCTTGCGGTGTTCCGCTGTATGTTCTATGAAATGTCCAATCTTCGATGTAGCCAGCTTTCAAAAATTTCCACATTAGCCGGATAAAGCGGTCGTCTGCGATACGTTCTTTCAAGATTCCGATAAGTACATCATGGTTGATGTTATCGAAGAATCCCTCAATGTCGCCCTCGATAAACCACTTGGCCGCAGTAAAATTCTTCTGCACCTGTATCAGTGCGGTGTGGCAGCTGCGTTTGGGTCGGAAGCCGTGCGAGGTGTTCTCAAAACTACCTTCATAAATTGCTTCCAACAGCATTCGCAATACCTCCTGCACTAATTTGTCGTCGATAGACGGTATGCCGAGAGGTCGCATGTTCCCGTTTTTCTTCGGGATGTACGTCCTTCTTGCCGGTTTTGGTTGGTACGACTCATCTTTGAGCGCATCAATCAAATTTTCAATCCGTTTCAGGCTCATTCCGTCGATAGTTTTACCGTCGGAACCTTCCGTCATATTTCCCTGCCTACCTTGTATATTATGGTAGGCGAGGAGAAACATCTCCGAATTGAATAGAACCCTGTAGAGCCGTTCAAACTTGTAGCTCGAAACTTTGCTGTGCTCTGACAGACTGTTTAATACTCTCTCTGGATTTCTCATAATGTCTCACACATTATCCGTTAATTTGTATTAAAAATGTTAGCTGCCACCCTTCGCCATGTACGAGGCTTTCCCTCGCTCGGACTACTACGGTGGCTCCGTTGCCATACCGGATTTTCATAGGTCTGAAACCTAATAGCCTTTCGGCATTCCGGGTTAGGCAATCCACGTTTAATTCTTCGGCAACATAGCTTTGATAGATTGTCGGATACGACTTTCATCCGTTTCTGCTTATCGCAGTTGTGCTGTAACCTGTTCTGCACCCAACCCTCCAAGGTCGAATCGAGTGTGTTACAGTATGGCGTCTGTAGTTACCTTCCGCCACAGTTTCGAGTTGTGCCACTTGGACTATCGTTCAATCAATCCAGACTTTATCCTCGTATCTATCTTTCATCTCCTGATTCAGTCGCATACTTGGTAACTGTATGACTTATCAGTTTATCGGCAGGCTATACTCCCCGTCCGGTTTCCCTTTCGGATAAGCCGATCGATGATAGGCTATCGAACACTTGCCTAACGTCTTGCTATCGACGCATTTGCCAAAGAACCATTACGTGCGCGCCCTGAAACTCGACCTGACGGCCCACGCCCTTGTTCACTTGGTATTCCGCCATCGTTTAGAGGAAGAATGAACGTAAGACCGTACCGACGATCACCAGAAAGACGCATGAGAGAAACAGCGCCGTGGCGGATTTCGAAGCGTCCGGGTC
>NZ_AENZ01000076.1:0-199319 GCF_000183485.2 Alistipes sp. HGB5
CTATTTGCGCTTTTCAGTGTCTGATTTTGTCTGCAAATTGTTTGCATCTTCAAATTTTCCCACCTTTTTGTCTTGGCTGCTTGGTGGTCGAAGTAATAAACAAACTCTCGAAAGTGAACGATTTTTTTATTAAAATATATTCCCACTCCAGTCCCCCGGCATGCTTACGCTTTGGAAGATTGGTGCAACATATGCAAACAGACGATGGACTCACATTGTACTTTTCAGCGGCTTCTCTTAATGTATTGAATATCTCTCCGGTCGTAATGCACCTTATCTTCCGATTCCTTTGTCGTATTGCCTGCTTCGATTTGCAAACTTTACAACCGCCGCCCTTCAATAAACTCCCCGGCCATGCGTGCCAAATCCTATTACATTCGGCACATTGCACCAATATAGGTTTATTTCTACCAACAAACGTTCCAATGATTTTAATTGCAGGTGACAAATTTGCGATCTCCGCAACAAATTCATCCGGAGTTCTCCGGCCCCTGCCCGAACATTTCGGACATCCCGTTCTTTGTCTTGGAGATGTTGCAGTAAGATGATAAGGTTGAGTAGACCATACATATCCGCATACTTTACATTTTACAACAACCTTTTCCTTCGTGTTGATATATTCCGTCAGTGGAATCAGATCGGGCTGCAATACGCGTAATCTTGCCACAAACTGGTCATGTGTAAGTTGTAAAACGCCGGCACACTTAGGGCATCCGACACCCAAACGCAAAGAAGCCGGTATTGCGTTCCATGTATGGTTACAGGTTTTACATTGAACTTTAATCCTGTCATTAGCCTTCGTATATTCGCCGACGACCCTGATTTTATAATTGATTCCGAAGAGTTCTTCTTTGAATTCTTCCGTAGTCATTCGTCTTGAATCCATTTTGGCTCTCTTTCTAATTTTTACCCATTCATCTGTATCAAGAATTGAATCCAAGCCAAATTCCGAAAAGAGTCTTTTTGTCATATCGATCAGTTTATTTCTATTGCTGACATGAGCAAGGTCACAATCAGTCACAAAGCAATTATCAAAAGGAAGAGTCTCATTATCATAATGATCATATATGGTTACAAGCTTGATTCCTTTTTCATTACATATCCGATGTTTCTTCCTATCCCTTGCCACCAGATTTTTATGCCAATACCACGAACCGGGTTCTATAGCCGCTTTCAATTCAGGTATGTATATGTCTAACTCAGCCCCTATTGCGGTTTTATCTCTAGACAGGACCTTGGATTCCCCAAGAACACGAACAAAAGAATGATATATGAACTGCTCTAAAAAAGAGGTACATGCTCTGTGACAATTCGGACAGCCCCGGCTATGCAGAACATCATGAGGTGTTATTTCATATTCATATCCACAAGCCTTACAGCGTAGTGGCATACGTGTACGATTGTTACGATACTCCACGTCTTTCCTGACGACAAGATTCGGATCGATTTCATGAAGACGCTCTAAAAACAGTTCCATTGTCAGACGCTGGGATGCTCCTCGACGAGAGAGTGCACACGCTGGACATCCCCGGCCACTAAGGATATGCGCAGGAGTGACATTCCACTCATGTCCGCATTTCAAACATCTGAATTTGGCTTTTTCGAGCGCTTTTACATACCTACCGATCAGCACGACGTCGTCTCTTTGAGATTGCAATTCCTCAACAAACTCGGCATGGGTTTTCTGCTTGACTCTCGCACACTTGGGGCATCCATGCCCTTTTAACAGACTATATGGAATCGGAGTCCACTCCCAACCACAGATGTCACATTTTACAGCGATTTTAGATTTGTTTCTTTCATATGTTCCCAGCACAGTAATTTAGAATTTTGTGCGTTCAATTTGTCTATGAAATCTGTTGTTTTCATTTCTTGGCAAAACGAATTTAATAAAGAAATGAAAAAGGCAGGTTTCTCAGACCTGCCTTTTCGCGTTTGCGATCGTATGCTTTTTTCGACTTGTGCACGGCCCGGAACCTTGCCGGACGGCCGTGCCGTGCGATTTCCTCTTCGCGGCTCGCCTTGCGGTGGGCCTTGAGGTAATCCTGCTGGGTGATCTTTTGCTTTTTCATCTTGCGTTGCGTTTTGACGAGCCGGTGATTTCACCGTTCGCGGCGGCAAAGGTAGCGAATTCGTCCGGATCGGCAAAATCCGCAAAAAAACTTATCTTTGCCGACGATGGATTTCAACCGTTACATATCGGCCGCCGAATTCGCGCCGCTTGCCGAGCTGTTCCGCAGGGAGGGTGAAAGCCTCTTCGTCCCCAAGGACGGCTGTTTTTCGTTCCAGCAGGTCCGCAACCGCCGTAGCGGATTGGTCGAGGAGGGCGCTTTCCGCTATGTGCACGCCACGGAAGCGGGCGAGCGGCATGTCGTCGGGTACGCTTTCGCCGGGGAGTTCGTCGGCGACTATATCTCGATGCGCAACGACGCCCCCGCGTGGGTGAGTATCGAAGCGATGTGCGACAGCCGAGTGCTGACGCTGACGGGCGAACGGCTCGAAAAATTCTACCGGACCGACGCTGCACACGAGCGCTTGGGCCGCACCGTCGCCGAGCATATGCTGGCCGAGATTTACGAACGGCTGCTGCAATCGTACGTCTCGACTCCGCAGGAGCGTTACGAATCGCTGCTGGCGCGCTGTCCCGGCCTGCTCGAACTGGTCCCGCTCCGGGAGCTGGCCTCGTTTCTCGGCGTGCGTCCCGAAACGCTGAGCCGCATTCGCCGCCGGGTGCGGTGATTTCTTGATTCGGATCAAGTGTTTTCCGTTTTCCGCGTCCTATCTTTGCGCATATGAAACGAGCTATTGTCATCGGTGCCACTTCCGGCATCGGCCGCGGCCTTGCGGAGTGCTTTGCGGCGCAGGGATATGCCGTGGGGCTGGTCGGCCGCCGGGAAAATCTGTTGAAGGAGATCGCGCAGGCCGATCCTGCTGCATACCGCTTTGCCGTCGCCGACGTGACGCGTCCCGCCGAGACCGTTGCGGCGCTGGAGCATCTGGCCCAAGAACTGGGCGGCATGGATTTATGCGTGGTCTGCGCCGGAACGGGCGATCTGAATCCCTCGCTGGATTTCGCGCTGGAAGAGACGGCCATCCTTACCAATGTGCTGGGCTGGACGGCGGCCGCGGACTGGGCCTACAACCGTTTCGAGCGGCAGGGCGGCGGACATCTGGTCGTCGTCTCGTCGGTCGGCGGACTGCGCGGCGGGGGAGCGGCTCCGGCCTACAACGCCTCGAAAGCCTATCAGATCAACTACGCCGAGGGATTGCGGCAGCGCGCTGCGAAATCCAGACTCCCGCTTTACGTCACCGACGTCCGTCCGGGCTTCGTCGATACGGCGATGGCCAAGGGTGACGGTCTGTTCTGGGTGATGCCGGTCGAAAAAGCCGTCCGGCAGATCGTGCGGGCGGTCCGCCGCCGCAGACGGGTTGCGGTCGTCACCCGCCGCTGGCGCATTGCGGCGTGGCTGCTCCGGCATATGCCTGACGGAATTTACCTCAAGATGTAATGTGTATGAACGGATGGTTTATTGCGGCGGGGACGCTGCTTACCGCGGCGTTTTTCGTCCATGTCGTTTCGGGGAACCGCTTCTATACGGCAGCCTGTCCCGGCCGGAACGCCGCCGCGGACAAAGCCTACGAAGCGTGGCTGATGGGACGGTGCGGCGTCCAGATGATTACGGCGGATCTGGCCCTCGGAGCGGTATTCCTGCTGCTGCTCGGCTTCGGAGCCATTCCCCGCAATTTCCAGCTGGAACTCTTCCTGCTGCTGACTTACGGAGGCTGGTTCCTGCTTTGGCTGGTGTCGCTGGGTTATGAACGCGCGGCGAAGACCCGTTACCTGCGCCTCTGCCATTGGGCGCTGTTTCTGACGGTCGCCCTGCTGGTCCTGCTCGGCATGTAGCGGCGGTAGGCCCGGCGTCTCTTCGGCAGACTGTCCCGGTTGGGACGGCTGCTTTTCGCCGGCCCGTCTATCCCCGAAGGGCCGCTATAGCGTCGTGAGCGATTTCACGCCGGCGTTGTATTCGTCGATGATCTGCCGGACGATTTCGCCTGCCGGCGGCAGGTCGCGGATCAGCGACGCGATCTGTCCGATCTCCAGCTCCCCGTCTGCGAGATCGCCCTCGAAAATGCCCCGCTTCGAACGCCCGCGGCCCAGCAGCTCCTTCAGTTCTTCGGCCGAGGCGCCCCGGTTTTCGGCGGTTTCGACTGCCGTGTAGAAGTCGTTGCGGATCAGGCGCGTCGGCCCGATCTTCTTCAGCGCCAGCATCGTGCCGCCCTCTTCCAGCCCGATGCAGAGCCGTTTGAAGGCGTCGCTGGCCGAACTCTCTTCGGACAACGCGAAGCGGGTGCCCATCTGAATGCCCTCGGCTCCCAGCGCGAACGCCGCCAGCATGCCCCGGCCCGTGGCGATGCCGCCCGCCGCGATCAGCGGAATCGTAATCGCTGCTCGCACCTGCGGAACCAGCGCCATCGTCGCCGTCTCCTCGCGGCCGTTGTGCCCGCCCGCTTCGAATCCCTCGGCGACGACCGCATCGACACCCGCTTCCTGACATTTCAGGGCGAATTTCGTGCTCGACACCACGTGTGCGACCTTGCAGCCTGCGGCATGCAGTTGCCCGGTCCATGTCTTCGGGCTTCCCGCCGAGGTGAATACCGCCGGGACCCGCTCCTCCATGACGACCTGCATGATCTGCTCCGCGTAGCGGTACATCAGGGGGACGTTCACGCCGAACGGTTTGCCGGTCGCCGCGCGGCATTTGCGGATGTGTTCGCGCAGCAGGTCGGGCGTCATCGAGCCCGCGCCGATCAGGCCCAGTCCGCCCGCGTCGCTTACGGCCGCCGCGAGCCGCCAGCCGCTGCACCAGATCATGCCGCCCGCGATGATCGGGTAGCGAATGCCGAAGAGTGTGGTTATTCTGTTTTCCATGCTTACGGAAGTTTAGTCGTTGCAAAAGTAGCCAAATTATCGGGAGTCCGGCAGGGCGTTTCTGCTAAATACCCGGTTTTTTGCTTGCCCGGTCCCGGAAAAATCCCCATCTTTGCCTTCCGTTTTACGCAAACAATACCGAAAATGCTCTATACCGAAGAATCCCGGATCGGCGCGCTGGCCGTGCATATCGTGGGCAACAAAGCAAAAGACGAGCCGCTGATGGTCTCGCCGTCGCTCTCCGACCAGCTCTCCGACGCGGCCCTGATGCAGACGCTGCTGGCCTATTTCATGGGCGGTTTCAAATCCGAGGAGTATTTCAACCTCTACCACGACACCGACCTGACCTGCAACGAGGTCTGGAATTTCACCTGCAAGATCTTCGACGACCCCGAATCGTTTTACGACCACTCGGTCAGCCTTGCCAGACATCTCTACGAAACCGGCATGCACCCCCAGATCAAGAGCGGGGAGTTCTATGTCGTCTACTTCACCGACTGCCGCTTCGGGGGCGAGACGGTCGATGCCGTCGGGCTGTTCAAGTCTGAGACGCGCGACACGTTTCTCGACGTCGAGGAGCAGGCGTCGGGGCTGCATATCGCCGCGCATCAGGGGATCAACGTCAATAAGCTGGACAAGGGGTGCGTCGTTTTCAACACCGAGCGCGAAGCGGGTTTCGCGGTCTGCGTCGTGGACAACACCAACCGCGCCGAAGCCCGCTACTGGATCGACGATTTCCTGCACGTGCGCCAGCGTCAGGACAACTACCACAATACCCACAACGCGATGGCCATGTGCAAGAAGTACGTGACCAAGCATCTCCCGAACGAATTCGAGGTGTCGAAAGCCGATCAGGCCGAGATGCTCAACGAGACGATGAAATACTTCAAGGAGCAGGACAGCTTTTCGCTGGACGACTTTTCGGAGAAGGTGATCCGCCAGCCCGAAGTCATGGAGAGCTTCTCGCGCTACAAGCAGGAGTACGAGCAGGACCGCGACATCCGCATCGAGGACGAATTCGCCATCTCCGATTTGGCGGTCAAAAAACAGGCCCGTTCCTACAAGAGCGTCATCAAGCTCGACCGCAACTTCCACATCTACGTCCACGGCAACCGCAGTCTGCTCGAACAGGGCGAGGACGAGAAGGGCAAGTTCTACAAGGTCTATTACGAAGAGGAGGAGTAGCGGCGCCTTCGGTTCTCCTCGGTCGATCGGGGGCCCGCAGCGATGCGGGCCGCTTTTTTGTGTCAGGACCTTTTGCCGGCGTTTTTCGGTGTTGCGCGGGGCGGCTGTTCCCTGAGTGGCTGGTGTCTCTGGTGTCTCCGGTGTCTCCGGTGTCTCCCGGTGTTTCCGGCGAAATTCGCAGCGATTTCTCCCGTTTCCCGTATTATACTTTTTTCATCAGCCGTCTGCTACCCCCCCCCGTCCGCCGTTTTTCCGCTCGCCGATAGGCCGTCCCTCTCCGTATTGTCTCGGAAAAATTCTTTTTCCCGATCCGAAACCGCACCGGAAACCCGCCGCTGCGCTGATTTTGCCCCGTTTTACTTGTTTTATTCCATTATTTTTTGTAATATGGATTTATTATCCGCGCGTGTTGTGACTGCACGCACGGTACCGGCCATGCGGAACCGGATGTTTTCCGAAGAATCTGTATTATGGCCGCTGGGGGGGGGTAATTGTAGCTTGCGACGGGAATCTTTTTACCGTCACACCGATCGTTTTGGGATGTGACGCCGTCTTGGCGGGCGGATTCTTTTTATCCTGATATTCCGAAACGGCGCGATTGTGGTGCGAACGGGTGTGAGTTCCCGGCCTGCCCGCGATTGAGCTTCGAAACGGGGCACTTCTTTTGTAAGCTACAAGTGTGTAGTAAAAAATCAGGCTATTATTCCGGTAATTTGCGCTATGAAAAAGCAGCGGCGAAATGACTTTTTATTGGGCAGGTTGTTGCCGGGCTGAGAGCGGCCCGGTTGGAACGCAAGCTGACTCAGGAGAACGTACGCTTCGATACCGATCTGAATATCGCACGGATCGAAAGCTGGCGGCACAGTATTTCGCTGACTACGATCGCCGATTTATGTGACTATTATAAGATTTCTCCGGCGGATTTGTTCCGGAACATTGCGACGCATCCCTGACTTCACACAGAAAGAACCGGTCTTAAGGCCGGTTCTTTCGCTTATGCTTCGAAGGGTTTCTCGAAAGCCAGCCTTTCACCGCTTCCGTAGACGATTTTGCCGCAGTAGGCGAATCTCAGCCTTTCGAGCATCCGCAGCATGTAGCGGTTGTCGAAATTGGTGTCCACCCTGAAACTGCCGACGCCCCGTCCGCGGGCCAGCGCTTCGGTGCGGCGCATGAACTCCGCCGCCACGCCGCGGCCCTTCTCTCCGTCGGCCACCGCCAGCCGGTGCAGGACGACGTAGTCGCCCCCGGTCAGCCACGCCCCGTCTATCGCCCCGTAGGCCGGTTCGCCGTCGAAAACCGCCGCCCCGTATGCGATCACGCCGCCGGGTACCGTCCCTTTGTCGTACTTCTGCGGCGTTTCTGCAGCTGCGGGGTTCTCCGCCGCGTCCGACTTCTCGAACACATACCCGTACCCGCGCGCTATGTCGTTGTCGATGTCGGTCCGTGCGGGGTAGCCGTCCTGCCATTGCAGGCTCCCCAGCGCCCGCATCTGGGCCTGCGCCTGCCGGATGATCTCCATGATGCGCTCCGCATCGGCAGGCTCGGCCTTCCGGTATTTCAGATCTTCGTTCATGGCGGCAAATATAGGATAATTGCCGGAATTGGAAAAGACTTTTTTTCAGTCCGAAGGGGCGTGCCGCCGTACGGTGAATATATTTTCGTATTTTTGCCGGAAACGGAATCATGCCGATATGAAGAGATTCGTTATAACCGTCGCCTGCCTGCTCGCCGCCTGCGCGGTCCAAAAGGGATTCACCGATAGGGAATGTGAAGTCATTGCCTCGCAGAGCGGGGCGGTCATGCGCTTGTGCCGGATCGGCGACCGTGCCGATTCGCTGTTTTTGCGGCGGAAAGCCGCGCCGCTGGGTGCGGAGGAACTGAGGTCGGAGTATTTCCGCCTGCTGAAGCAGGGCATGCTGCTCACCGTGCGGGATCCGGCCGACGAAGGTGTCGGAATCGCTGCGCCGCAGGTCGGCGTTTCGCGCCGGCTGATCGCCGTGCAGCGTTTCGACAAGCCCGGCGAACCGTTCGAATGCTATGTCAATCCCGAAATCGTCGGTCGCTCGGCGGCCCGTACCGCCGGCAGGGAGGGGTGTCTCTCCGTTCCCGAAACGTCGGGGACGGTTCTGCGTGCTGACCGCATCGTGCTCCGCTATCTGGATGAAACGACCATGCGGCCGGTGACGGATACCGTCGAGGGATTTACCGCCGTGATTTTCCAGCACGAAATCGACCACCTCGACGGGGTGCTGTTCATCGACAGGATGCAGCGCGGGAATTAGTCCATTCCGACGCGGAAAGCGGGAAAACCCTACCGAAGGTTTTTCCGCTTTCCCTTATGCGAATGCGAAGCGTCTGCTGCGCAGCAGATAGACGAGCAGCAGTGTTTCGAGCGCCTCGGCCGCAGGCACCGCGAGCCAGATACCCGTCACGCCCGCCATGTGCGGCATGACCAGAAAGCAGAACGTCATCAGCACGATGCCGCGCAGAACGGTGAGTCCCGTTGCGAGCCGTCCCCGTTCGATGCTCTGGTAGTAGCCGATCGTCACGACGTTGATCCCGAAGAAGGGATAGCCCGCCGCGAACCACGGCAGTCCCTGCACGGCGATGGCGTACGCCGGGGCGTCGGGCGTCAGGAACAGCCCGATGATCCACGGACTGCATAACCACGTGAATCCGAATGCCGCCAGTCCGCACAGCGCCGCCGTGCCGAGCGCCATCCGGAACGCATCCCGGCCGCGCCGCATCAGCCCTGCGCCGTAGTTGTAGCTGATGATCGGCTGCGCCGACTGGATGATGCCGTTGTAGACCATGAAGATGATCGGAAAGATGTAACAGGCGATGCTGTACGCCGCCACGCCGTCCTTGCCGACGTAATGGATAAAGGTGTAGTTGCCGACGATCATCAGGCACGAAATGGCCAGCTCGCTCAGCAGCGCCGGGAAGCCGATATAGCTCATGTACCAGAGGTTGCGCACCGTGAGCCGCATGCTTTTGCCGCTCATCTTGAGCTTCACGAACCGGAGCGTCCGGCTGCGGCGGAACATGTACCAAAGCATCACGCCCGAACCGACGACGTAACCGATGCCCGTGGCGACGGCGGCGCCCGCCAGCCCCCATTCGAATACGAAGATGAAGAGGTAGTCGAGCGCGATGTTGATGCACGCCGCCATGATGTTGCAGGCCATGGCGAATCCCGGCGCCCCGTCGAGCCGCACGATGAACATCAGGATGTTGAAGACGGCCAGCGGCGCGAGGAACAGCGTGAACCACACGAGGTATTCGCGCGCCGGGACCATCAGCTCGCCGGGCGTGCCCAGCAGCATGAGCAGCGGTTCGTGGCAGTGGATCAGCAGGGCGCTGAGCAGGGCGATCAGCAATGCCGGAAGCGCCAGCGACTGCGTGATGTTGATCTCCGCCACGCGGCGTTTGTCCTGCGCGAGATTGATCGACGCCACGACCGAGCCGCCCATGCCGAACATCAGGCCCAGCCCCGTGCCGAGCGTGAAGAGCGGCGCGACGATATTGACCGAGGCGAGGGCGTCGCTGCCTATGCCCCGTCCCACGAAGATGCCGTCGGTGATGACGAACACGGCCGAAAAGACCATGCCCATGACCGTGGGAAAGAGAAAGCGCCGGAAAAGCTTCCCGACGTCCGAACTGCTGAAATCGATACTGTCTCGTTGCATACTCCTTACTTTTTTCGAAGTGGTGCAAAAGTAAGGCTTTCGGTGCGGGGAAAAGTTACCTTATGATAATTTCGTCATTTGATTTCGGCCCGGATGCGGCTCAGGCTTTGGGGCGTGACGAAGAGGTAGGCCGCGAGGTCTTTCAGTGCGATGCGCTGCAGTAATTGGGGGTATTCGCGCAGCATGCGCTTGTACTGCTCGCTCTTGTCGCGCCATGCGAAGTCGGCGAAATACTCCTCGTGCCGGCGCAGCTGCTCTTCGGCCATGCGGCGGCCCCAGTCGGCCAGTTCGGCGTCCGCCGCGAAGAGCCGGTCGATCTCCTCGCGCGGCAGGCGCACGAGCGTCGTCGGCTCCATGGTCTCGATCGTGTGGCCCGAAATGCCGCCGGGCCATGCTCCGAGCGTCGATGAGGTCGGATCGCCCTCGAACGCAAAGGAGAGGATCACGCACTTGTCCTCGCGCATGCCGTAGGAGCGCGCCGAACCCTCCGTCACGAAGCGGATCTCCTGATCGCGCTGTCCCTCCTCGACGATGATCTCCTTGCGGGCGTGGACGCTTTGCGATGCGTGCCGCATCAGCACTCCGGCGGCCCGCACCGAAAGCCCGTAACGGCCGCACAGTATTTCGGTGAATTCCATGCCGTGAAGTTACGTATTTTTCCCGTACTTATGAAATGCGCCGTCCGCTCCCGGCCTGCCGGTCTGTCATGTCGTATTTGCAGGTTTTGTGACAATTTGTGACATTTTTGCATTTATTCGGCACTGGCACAGGATTTGACCCTCTACGGATGAAACCGCTCCGAGAGGGGGCGATAAAAAGGAAAACAGTTAAACCGAATAAAACCAAGGAGGACAAAATTATGACACCTGCAAGAACGAATCAGAACTGGCTGCCGGGAATTTTCAACGAGATTCTGGGCGACAACTGGCTGGCCGAGCGCCGCAGCACCACGGCTCCCGCCGTCAACATCATCGACGGTGAAAACGAATACAAGGTCGAGGTCGCCGCTCCGGGCATGACCAAGGAGGACTTCAAGGTCCACATCAACGAAGACAACGAGCTGGTGATCTCGCTGGAGAAGAAGACCGAGAACAAGGAGGAGGACGCCAAGCGCAAAGGCACCTACCTGCGCCGCGAGTTCTCCTACACGCAGTTCCAGCAGAGCCTGCTGCTGCCCGACAATATCGAGCGCGAGAATATTTCGGCCAAGGTCGAAAACGGTGTGATGACCATCGACATTCCCAAGAAGAAGATCGAGGAGACCGCCGCCGCCACGCGCCAGATCGAGGTTAAATAGGGGCTTGCGCAGCCTGAAGATAAGCGGAGCGTCCGGTAACGGGCGCTCCGCTTTTGTTTTGCCGTCGGCGTTCGGCTTTGCGGTGTGCATCCGGCTTTGCGGTGTGCATCCGGCTTTGCGGTGTGCATCCGGCTTTGCGGTGTGCATCCGGCTTTGCGGTGTGCATCCGGCTTTGCGGCGTGCGTCCGGCTTTGCGGCGTGCGGCCGAACCGTCGGCTCTCCGGCTGGGGCGATGTTTTTTTGCCGGAACGTATGAACGGTCCCGTTCCGGTTTTTGCAACTGTTCTGCGGTGCTCCGGGACTTGCATTTCCGTCGCCGTTTTTTTATCTTTGCCGTATGACGACCGAACTTTGTGCCTATTCCATTGAAGCGTGCGAGACCGCCCGCCGTGCGGGTGTCGCGCGCGTCGAACTCTGCGCCTCGCCCTACGAGGGCGGCACGACCCCTTCGGCCGCGGCCATCCGTATGGCGCGCCGCATCGAAGGCTTGCAGCTCAGTGTGATGATCCGTCCCCGCGGCGGGGATTTCCTCTATGACGACGCCGAATTCCGGCAGATGCTCGAAGAGGTGCGCTTCGCCCGCGAATGCGGCGCCGACGGCGTGGTCTTCGGCTTGCTGACGCCCGACGGACGGGTCGATACGGCGCGTACGGCGGCCCTCGTGGCCGAAGCCGGGCCGATGCAGACCACCTTCCACCGGGCGTTCGACATGACGTGCGACCTTTCCGATGCGCTGGAGGAGATCGTCCGCGCCGGATGCACCCGCATCCTGACTTCCGGCGGCCGCAATACGGCGTCCGAAGGCATCGGCGACCTCCGCGCGCTCGTCGTGCGGGCTGCGGGCCGCATCGAGATCATGGCCGGCAGCGGCGTGAATCCGTCGAACGTGCGGCAACTGGCCGCGACGGGTGTCGATGCCCTCCATTTCAGCGCGCGCGGCATGCGGCCGAGCGGCATGGCATACCGCAATCCGCAGATTTCGATGGGCGGCTGTTCCGGCGTGCCGGAGTACGCTTCGCCCTGTGCCGACGAACGGACCATCCGACAAATCCTGAACGAATTAAACCGATGAAACGCATTTTCCTCCTGCTTCTGGGACTTTCCCTCTGCGCCTGCGGCCGTTACGGCTGCGGTGTTCCCGCCGAATACGAACCCCTGCTCGACGCTGCGCTGGCCGACTGTCCGCGCGCCGACAGCCTGCGGCAGCTGCTGCGCGAGACTCCGCGTGACCGGCGCGCGGGGATGGCTTTCCTTGTAGCCTATATGCCGCAGGGCGACCGCGATACGATGCGGCTCGACCTGCTGCGCGAGAATGTCGAGTATGCCTACCGCGCACGCGCCGAGTATCCGTGGACGCGCGCGCTGCCCGATTCGGTCTTCCTGAACGACGTGCTTCCCTATGCCGTCGTGGACGAGGTGCGCGACAGCTGGCGGCCCGACTTTTACGCCCGCTTCGCCCGCCGTGCGGCCGGAGCCGCGGACGTCCGCGCCGCCATCGACTCGATCAACCGGCATATTGCCGCCGATGTCGCCGTAGAATACAACACCGCCCGCGAAAAGACCAACCAGAGTCCCTCCGAGTCGATGCGTCAGCATATGGCCTCCTGCACGGGCCTTTCGGTCCTGCTGGTCGATGCCCTGCGCGCCGCGGGCATTCCCGCGCGCTTCGCCGGAACTCCCGCATGGCACGACGATCGGGGCAACCACAGCTGGGTCGAGGTGTGGATCGACGGCCGCTGGCATTTCACGGAGTATTATTTTCCGGGAAGACTCGATTACGCATGGTTTTTCGCCGATGCGGGACAGGCGTCGCCCGACGACCGGGCGCACGGCATTTTCGCCGTTTCGTTCCGGCCCGCGGGCGACTGGTTTCCGATGGTGTGGAGCGAGGATTCGCGCGAGGTCCACGGCGTGAACGTCACGCAGCGTTACCGCGACCTCTATGCCGCCTATGCCGATGATCTCGCCGAGCGGGGGCGGCATGCGACCGTGACCTTCATGATGTACGACAAGGCGGCGCATGCCGGGCGTTCCGATGCCCGCGTGGCGGCCAACGTCGATGTTTTCTGCGGTTCGGAGCAGATGGGCGGCGGCCGTACGGCGGGTCCCCGGCAGGACATGAACGACGCCCTGCGCTTCCTGCTTGAAAAGGGAAGAACCTATACCTTCCGCTATGAAAACTCCCGCGGCGAAGCGGCGCAGGTGACCGCCGAAGTGGGCGACGCTCCGCTGACCGTTACCGGCTATATGGAATAGCGGCCGGAAGCGGGGCGTGTGCCGGGGCCGGGCGCCAACCGATATGTTTCCAATACAACAAGACGGCAGAGCGAAAATCTCTGCCGTCTTGTTATTATATCCGGTGTTTCAGCGGAAGCGTTGCTCGGCGGCTCGTTTCGGCTCTCATCTGCTGGTCACTACCCGCCGGCTCCGGTTATTTTCCTTCGTCCCCGGTTGGCTCTGGTTCGAAATCGACATCGATCCGGTCGGTCTGCAGGTTCGGGATCGGCACGATCCGCTGCGGCGTTTCGCCCAGCGACAGATGGAGGATAGGGTAGGGCCTGCCCGACGGATCGGTCGCGTCGCGCCCCGTGACGCGGAATCCCAGCCGGGCGTAAAATCCCGCCGCCTGCGCGTTCTGCTCGTTGACATCGACCTGCCTTATGCCGCGTTCGCGGACGAGATATTCCACCAGCTGCCGGCCCACTCCTTTGCCGCGCGCTTTGGGCGCGACGAAGAGCATTTCGAGCATATCGCCGTCGATACCTGCGAACGCGGCGAATCCCCCGAACATCCCGTTCTCGTCCAAGCCCTCCGGTCGGCGGGATTCTCCTGTCTTGCCGGATGTCCGGGACTCGTGCCGGTTCTCCTGTCCTGCGGATGTTCCGGTTTCAGGCGCTTTGCTGTCCGGCTTCCGGATGACGTATAATTCTACACCCCGGAGCGCTTCCTGCCGGACCATTTGCCGGAAAAACGCAATATCCTCCGGCGCGAGAAAGTCGTGCGTCGCCCGCACCGAGGCTTCCCAGAGGTCGGTCAGGGCGTTCAGCTTGCCTGCCGACGGGGTTTTCAGTCGTTCGATTGTCATATTACATAAGCGTTACGGGCGGTTTCCGCCGGGCGAAGTTGCGCGACAGAACGGCAGCGAAAGGCGTTTCGAACGTGCGTGCGCCGAACGCGCAGCCTTTGACGCATGCACAGCAGCGGATGCAGCGCGCCGGGTCGGTGTGCAGTTCGTCGCCGCGCGCGATCGCCTGCGTGGGACAGAGTGCGACACAGCGGCCGCATTGGGTGCACCGTGCGGCGTCGCCCGCGGGGAGCAGTGCGACCGGATTGCGTTTCTGCCGCCTGCGGTACCCCAGCACGAAACGGATGAACCGCAGTTTTGACAACAGCGGCGTATGCGGCTCGCGGAGTTTTGCGGCGTCGATCGGGCCGGTCTCTCCGTGCGCAAGCTTTTGGCCGATGCGCGCTCCGAAAGCGGCCGCTTCGGCGAGGTCCTGCGTATCGGGACGTCCTTCGGCGATCGGCGTGCCGGGCGTGCTGTACGAGTGTTCGCCCACGAAAGCCCCGGCCGCCACGGGAACGAATCCCCGCTCGGCGACGAACGCCGCCAGCTGTGCGACCGCCGTCCCGAAAGCCCGGTTGCCGTAGACCGCCAGCACTACGGCCGGCGTTCCCTCGCCGCGAATCTCCTGCAGCCTTTCCAATGCCGCAGGCGCCACGCGTCCCCCGTATACCGGCACGGCGAATACCGCCGCGGCATCGGCCGGCAGCACGGGCGGTTTTCCCGCCGCATGCGTCAGGTCGATTGTCGTGAACGCCTTTGCCGCGCTGCCTGCGGCGGCATTTGTACCAGCGTCCGCTCCGGCCGCCGTATTTGCCGTTGCATTGCAGCTCCCGCCGTGCCGGGCCACTCCCTGCGCAACCGCCGCGGCGATTTTTCTCGAAGTTCCCGTCGGTGAAAAGACGACGGTGTAGACTGCTGTCGGATTCATAGGCTCCATGTTGTGTGTTGCACAAAGGTACGAAAAATCGCCAGCCCGCAGGTATCCGGCAGCGGAATTGCATTCCGTATTTTGGAAAATATTCTTTATATTTGCATGTAAACCTCTAAATTTCAGGAACGATGACTGTGAAGATCATTACCTGTGCGGCTTTGCTGCTCGCGGCATGCGGCGGCGCGCAGCCGCCTAAAGAGGAGGCCAAGGCCCCCGAAACCAGAACCGAAGTGAAGCACGGCGCGGAGATCGCCCTTCTCAAACCCGATTCCAAGGCGGGCATGACCGTAAACGAAGCATTAGAAAACCGCCGTTCATGGCGAGAATACGCTCCTGAGGCGCTTTCGCTCGAAGAGCTTTCGGGCGTCATGTGGGCCGCAGGGGGTGTCAACCGTCCCGCCGACGGCCGTCTGACGGCTCCTTCGGCGCTGGCGCTCTATCCGGTCCGCGTCTATGCCTTTTTCGCCGAAGGTGTCTACAGCTATGACGCCAAGGCGCGGAAACTCGTGCGCGTCGCCGAAGGCGACCTGCGCAGGTTGGCCGGCGCGCAGGATTTCGTCTATGCCGCACCGCTGAATCTGGTCTATATCGCCGATATGTCGGTCTACGAAGGAAAGAGTATTCCGGCTGAACATGTCCGCTACCTCTGCGGGCAGGATGCCGCCGGATATGCCGAGAATGTGAACCTCTATACGGCAGGTCACGGGCTGAAGTCGATCACGCGCGGCAGCGCCCCCGAAGCCGAACTGCTCAAGGCACTCGGTCTCGACCCTAAGCGCTATTTCATGGCGCTGGCGCAGACGGTCGGCAAATAGGCCAGGCGGCGAAACCCGAATCGGAGGAGCGGCTTTGAACCGCTCCTTTTTCATCTCCGTGGGACCGGGACAGTCGGTCTTTGCCGGAGAAGAGTTTTTTTACCGGATGGAGTGTCGGGCTGCGGATTTCCGGGTTTTTTGTTACCTTTGTTTTCGAAATCAAAACCGCCTGACTTTTATGACGAAACTTCAATCCCGAAACTACGGTCTCGACCTGTTGCGTGTGCTGGCCTGTTACATGGTGCTTCAGGTGCACGCCGGAGAATTCTACTATATTGCCGACGGCGGCTTGGTCGCCGCGGGCGGCGAACCTGTCTGGGCCTGCTGGCTCAACTCGTTGTGCCGCACCGCCGTGCCGCTGTTCGTCATGTTGTCGGGATTTTTCCTGCTTCCGGTGCGGGAGCGCACGCGCGACTTTTTCGCCCGGCGTTTCGTGCGCGTTGTGGTGCCGTTTCTGGTGTGGTGCGTGCTCTACGCAATCTACCAGTTCCTGACGGGACGGACCGATGCCGCCGGAGCCCTGCTCGGCGTCTGCCGCATCCCGGTCAATTTCGGCGTCGAGATCGGACACCTCTGGTTCGTCTACATGCTGCTGGGACTCTACCTGTTCGCCCCGGTTGTCTCGCCGTGGATCGAGACGGCTTCGCGCCGCGCTATGGAGGGTTATCTCGCGCTTTGGGCCTTCACTCTGTGCATCCCCTATGTGCACCTCGTTTTCCCGGAGCTGCTCGGCGAATGTTTCTGGAACGACACGCCGATGCTCTACTACTTTTCGGGATTCCTCGGCTACATGGTGCTGGCCGCCTACCTGCGCCGCTATCACGCCGCGCCGCGCGCATGGCATAAGTGGGGCGGTGCGCTGCTGGTCGTCGCGGGGTATTTCGCGACGGCATGGATTTTCGACGCACGGCTGGCGACGCAGCGGCTCGTCGCGGACCTCGAACTTTCGTGGGGCTTCGGGACGATCAACGTGGCCGTGATGTCGGTCGGGCTGTTCCTGCTGCTGAAAGACGTCAGGCCGGGGGCGGGCCGTTTTACGGGCGTCGTTACCGACATTTCGAGACTCAGCTACGGCATCTACCTGATACACATCATGCTGCTCAACTTCTTCCACGGCTGGCTCGATCCGCTGATCGTTTCGGCCGGGATCAAGATCCCCGTGCTGGCGCTCTGCACCTTCGTCTCGTCCTATGCGGTCGTAAAGCTGATTTCGCTGCTGCCCGGCAGCAAATACGTCGTAGGGTAGCTACAACCCGTACTCCGCGGCGTAACGCCATAGCGGCGCGGCCATCAGCGCCTGCCGGATGCCGCCGCCCGTGAGCAGTTCGCGCACCTCGGCGGCCGTGAACAGATGCACGCGGATATCCTCCGTGGCGTCGAGCCGCTGGGCGCCGAGCCGCTCCACGCCCGTCGCCAAGTAGCAGTACGTCAGGTTGCTCTGCGTGGCGGGATTCGGGGCCACGACCAGCAGTTCGCGCCATTCGCCGCCGCCGTAACCGGTCTCCTCGGCCAGTTCGCGCTGCGCCGCGGCCAGCATCGACGCATCGTCCGGCTCGGCCACGCCCGCCGGGATTTCGTAATTCGTTTCGCCCAGCCCGTGACGGTACTGGTCGATGAATACGAATTTACCCTCTTTGGTTATGGCGATCACGTTCACCCAGTCGGGGTACTCGAAGACGTAATAGTCGGGTATGCTGCGCCCGTCGGGCAGTTCGATGCGCTCGTGGCGTACGGTGAACCACGGTTTGCGGGCGAGGTACTCGCTCTTCACGACTTTCCATGCGCGGCTTTTCGGATTTTCCATATCGGCGTCTGTTTTGATGCCGCAAAAATAGCGAAAAATAGTTATCTTTGTATGATCTCTAAAAACGAGCCAATATGTTTTCCCCGAACGAACGAGCGAAAATCATCGCCCTTATCAACCGCGAAGTTGTGCCCGCCATCGGCTGTACCGAACCGATCGCCGTGGCTTTGTGTACGGCGCGCGCCGCCGAACTGCTCGACACGCAGCCCGAAAAGATCGAGGTGCGCCTGAGCGCCAATATCCTCAAGAATGCGATGGGCGTGGGCATTCCCGGCACGGGAATGATCGGCCTGCCGATCGCCGTGGCGCTGGGTGCGCTGGTCGGCCGTTCGGAATACCGATTGGAGGTCCTGCGCGACGTGACGCCCGAAGCCGTCGGGCGGGGCGCCCGTTATATCGACGAAAAGCGCGTCTGCATCTCGCTGAAGGAGGATATCGCCGAAAAACTCTATATCGAGGTCGAAGCCTCGGCCGGAGAACGCCGCGCCGTGGCGGTGATCGCGGGCGGACATACCGCCTTCGTCTATCTCGAACGCGACGGCGAGGTACTGCTCGACAAACGCACGGCATCCGTCGCCGAAGAGGAGGCGGGCGAGGTGCCCCTGACCCTGCGCCGCGTCTGGGATTTCGCCATGACGGCGCCGCTCGATGAACTGCGCTTCATCCTCGAAACCCGCCGCGTGAACAAAGCCGCCGCCGAGCGGGCCTTCGCCGGGGAGTTCGGGCACTGCGTCGGCCGCACGCTGCGCTGCGAGCGGGAGCGGCGGGTGATGGGCGACAGCATCTTCTCGCGCATCCTCTCCTACACCTCCGCGGCCTGCGACGCCCGCATGGCCGGGGCCATGATCCCCGTGATGAGCAATTCGGGCAGCGGCAATCAGGGCATCGCCGCGACGCTCCCCGTGGTGGTCTATGCCGACGAAACCGCGGCCGACGAGGAACATACGATCCGTGCGCTGGTGCTGAGCCACCTCACGGTGATCTATATCAAACAGAGTCTCGGCCGTCTGTCTGCCTTGTGCGGCTGCGTCGTGGCGGCGACGGGATCGAGCTGCGGCATCACCTACCTGATGGGCGGCGCCTACGAGCAGGTCGCCGCGGCGGTCAAGAACATGATCGCCAACCTCACCGGCATGATCTGCGACGGTGCCAAGCCCAGTTGTTCGATGAAACTCACGAGCGGCGTCTCGACTGCCGTGCTCTCGGCCATGATGGCGATGGACGGTCACTGCGTGACGCCCGTCGAGGGAATTATCGAGGAGGACGTCGACAAGTGCATCCGCAACCTGACGGCCATCGGCCGCGACGGCATGAACGAGACCGACCGGCTCGTGCTGGGAATTATGACACATAAATGTTAAAATACCGACCAATGAACAGACTTGCATTGAAACTGAGGTTCTGCGCGGCGTTCCTGCTGCTCGGCTTGTGGGGAGCGGACGCCCAGACAGCCCGCGAACAGATTGCGGCCGTTCCCGAACGCGCGGGCGGAATCTACCATTCATACGAATACCGGCCCGCTGCGGCGGCTCCGGTGCCCGACGGGTACACGCCGTTCTACATCAGCCATTACGGCCGTCACGGCAGCCGCTGGCATGCCTCCGAAAGTGTCTATGCCGGGCCACTGAAAATCCTGCGCAAAGCCGCCGAAGCCGGTGCGCTGACGCCGCTGGGTCGTGATGTGCTGGGCCGCGTCGAGATCATCGCGGCCGACGCCGACAAACGTTACGGCGACCTTTCGCCGCGCGGGGTCGCCGAACACCGGGGCATCGCCGAGCGCATGTACAAGGCTTATCCTGAAGTTTTCTCTACGGCCGACGGCCGCGAATGCCGTATCGAGAGCCGCTCGACCCTCGTGCCGCGCTGCATTCTGAGCATGGCGGCTTTCAACGAGCGGCTCAAGGAGCTGAATCCCGCGATCCGGACCACGCGTGAGTCGAGCGCGCGCTACATGCCCTATATGGGCAACAACAAGGGACTCGACGCCCAGCGCGACCGGACCCTGAAAACGGCCGACAGCGTGCGCGCCGCGCGCCTGATTCCCGACCGGCTGATGAAGTCGCTTTTCTCCGATCCCGAATTCGTCAAACGCGAGGTCAAAAAGCCCCGCAAACTGATGGAGCAGCTGCTTTTGCAGGCCGCGATCATGCAGGACGTCGATTATCTGGGCATTTCGCTGTACGACCTCTTCACCGGGGAGGAGATATATGCCGCATGGGAGGACGAGAACTTCCGCCGTTATGTGATGTTCGGTCCTTCGAAGCGTTTCGGCGATCCGATCATCGCCGACGCCAAACCCCTGCTGCGCAACATCGTCGAGACGGCCGAAGAGGTGATCGGCGGCGGAAAGGAGCTGGCCGCGTCGCTGCGCTTCGGCCACGACGTGAATGTCATCCCGCTGTTGGCGCTGCTGGGCGTCGAGGGCGCTTCGGCCCGCGTTTCGACGCCCGAAGAGGCTGCCGAAGTGTGGCAGGTCCACCGCGTTTCGCCCATGGCGGCCAACGTGCAGTTCATCTTCTTCCGCAACCCGGCGGGCGACGTTCTGGTGCGCATCCTGCACAACGAGCGCGATGCCGGACTGCCCCTTGGCGGCGGTCCCTATTACCGCTGGGAAACCTTCCGGGATTACTGCAAATCGCTGTACGAATAACGCCCGGCTTGCCGCCGGCCGGAGTGGCGTCAACGAAAATGCGCGGACTCTTCGATGTCCGCGCATTTTATTTTGTTGTTCACCTGCTGGGGGCTGACTTTTCACGGCCGCCGTCTTTCCTTGATCCCGTTCGCTGTTGTTTCGTTGTTGTTTCGTTGTTGTTTCGTTGTTGTTTCGTTGTCGTTCCCGGTCCGGCTTTCTTGTGTGGCCGGCCTTTGTCCTTGCTCCTGTCCTTGTCCTTCCGGCCTTTCCTGTTTTTAGGAGGAATTTATCCGGGTGGGGATTTTTTCCGGGAGACTTTCCGGAAGATTTTCCCCGGAGATTTTTTTTCGGACTTTTCCGGGGCGGGACCGCTCCGCTTAATTGAAAATCGTTCTGACGATGATGCCCGTCGCGCCCTGATGCCGTGTGGTGTAGTCTTTGGCGATGCGGCTGGTTTTCTGGAGGAACTCCTCGTTGTCGCGCAGCGGAACGAACCACGCCCGCAGTTCGTCGTAATCATTGATCGACCGGGCCGCGCCGAGCGTCACCAGATCGCGCGCCTCCTTGAATTTCTGGTAATTGGGACCGAACGCCACCGGAAGTCCGAACGTTGCGGCCTCCAGCGTGTTGTGGATGCCCACGCCGAATCCGCCGCCGATGTAGCTCCACGTCGCATAGCTGTATACCGACGACAGAATGCCTACCGTGTCGAGGATCAGCAGCTGTTTCGGACCGTAACTCGTGTGCGGGGTGCACTGGGTATAGCGCAGCGTGCCGCCTTTGATCTCGGCCGCAAGACGTGCCATGCGGCTTTCGTCCATTTCGTGCGGCGCGACGATGAATTTGATGTCGGGATTGTCGTTTATCAGGCGGATCAGCAGCTCCTCGTCGGGACCCCACGTCGAGCCGGCCACGAAGACCCGCTTGTCGCCCTTGAACCGCTCGATCACGTCGATGTGCTTGGCGGCCTTGGCGATCTCGGCGACACGGTCGAAGCGCGTGTCGCCCGCTACGATCACGTTGTCGAAGCCCAGCCCCGCCAGCAGTCTCTTCGACTCCTCGTTCTGTACGAACATTACGTCGAACGACTCCAGCGCCTGCCGCCACATGCCGCCGTAGGGGCGGAAGAAGATCGAGTTGCGGCGGAAGATGGCCGAGACGATATAGGTGCGCACCTTGCGGCGGCGCAGTTCGTAGAGCAGGTTGAGCCAGAATTCGTATTTCACGAAGACGGCGATTTCGGGATGCGCCGCGTCGAGGAACCGGCGCGCGTTGCGCGGCGTGTCGATCGGCAGGTAGAAGATGTAATCCACGCCCTGATAGTTCTTGCGGATCTCGTAACCCGAAGGCGAGAAGAACGTGAGCAGGATTTTGTATTCGGGATGCTCCTTGCGGATGCGTTCGATGATGGGCCGTCCCTGTTCGAATTCGCCGAGCGAAGCCACGTGTATCCAGACGATACGGGCCGCGGGGTCGATGGTTTCGGCCATCCGTTTATAGAGGTCCTTGCGGCCGTTGATCCATAGCCGGGCCTTCGGATGCCTTGGGGCGACTAACCGGATGATCCAGACGTAGCATGTCAGGCCGAAATTATATAACCACATCGGTATTTACGGTTTGCGGTGTTGAAGTATTTTACGGTTTATCTGTTGCCGGACAAACCGGCTTCGTTTCGGGCTTTGGTCCGGAACATTGGTTTTTCAGTCCGACAAAGGTAGTATAATTTGTCGGAAATGCAAAATTACCAATTGTATTCCATGGCCTGCGGAATCAGGCGCACCTCCGTCTCTCCGCCGGGCATTACCTCCACGGCGATCAGGTCGAACTGCGCTTCGCGCTCCTCGCCCGTGCAGGCCATGTAACGCAGTGCGGCCCGTGTCAGCGCCCGGAATTTCTGCGGCGTTATGGCCGCTTCGGGCGGCGTGAGTCCGTCCGCACATCGGGTCTTGACCTCCACGAAGTGCACGAAATCCCCTTTGCGGGCCACGATGTCCAGCTCGTAACGGCCGCTCCGCCAGTTGAGCGCGCAAATTTCGTACCCCGCGCGCCGGAGAAACTCCGCCGCCGCGCGTTCGCCCATGCGTCCCGTCTCGGCCGTCGTGCCCATTGCGGTCAGTGAATGATGCGCTGGATCGAATTGGCCTTCTCGAAAGCGCCGGTCAGCCCTTCGGCGTCGTCGCGTTCGATCATCCTGCGCATGATCTGCAACTGGTGGATATGCTCGCGCAGGACGTCCAGCACGTTGTATTTGTTGCGTAGCAGGATCGGCACCCATGTCGCGGCGGCGCTCTTGGCCAGCCGCACGGTGCTCTCGAAACCGCCTCCCGCAAGGTCGAAGATGTGCCGCTCCTCGCGCTCTTTTTCGAGCACCGTGAGCGCCAGCGCGAACGAGGTCACGTGGGAGATGTGCGACACGTAAGCCGCGTGCAGATCGTGTTCTTCGGCTCCCATGTAGACTACGGGGACGTCCAGCGTGCGGAAGATGCGCTCGACCGTCGCCAGTGCGTCGGCGTCGCTGCGCTCCGCTTCGCACAGTACGGCGTTGCGACCCGTGAAAGCTCCGTGCTGCGCGGCCCGCGGCCCGCTGTACTCGGTGCCCCACATCGGATGCGCCGCCACGAAACGGCCGCGCCGCGCGTGCATCGAGATGACCTCGCACAGCTCGGCCTTGATCGACCCCATGTCCATCACCACCTGCCTGTCAGTCACATGGTTGAGCGCTTTTATGGCCATCAGCGGAATCGTGTCGACGGGTGTCGCCAGCACCACGAGATCGGCCTGCGGAACGCCCTCTTCGAGCGTCACGATGCGGTCGGCCAATCCGAGCCGGAGGGCTTCGGCGGCGTTTTCGTCCGACTTCTCGACGCCTAATATTTCGTCCGCTATTCCGCGGTCGCGCAATGCGAGGGCAAAGGAGCCTCCGATGAGTCCCAGACCCGCGATCAGAATTTTCATACCTATATATAATATATTCATTTACCGCCCGCAGCGCACTCCGGGCGGGGAAATCAGAGCAGGAACGACAGGTCGCCGCCCGGTTCGATTTCGAAAGTTTCCGTGCCTTTGCGGAACATGCGCATCGGGCGTTTTCCGATCAGTTCCAGTTTGCCCTCCTCGTAGCGGAGCATGCAGCCTTCGCGCAGTCCGGCCACCCAGCGGCGCGGGTTGGCTTCGATGTATTCGAGTATGCGTTGTTCACGCGTCTCGCCTGCATGTCCTTCGGGATTGGCGTCGAGGTAGTGGGGGTTGATCTGGAATTTCACGGCACCGACGGCCTTGAACGATTCAGGCTCCACGATGGGCATGTCGTTTGTTGTGCAGATGGTCGGACAGGCGACGTTGCTGCCTGCGGACCATCCGACATAGGGCGTTCCGGCTTTGATTTTACGCAGAATGGCCCTCATAAGCCCCTGCTCCTGCATTTTTTTTGCCAGCGCGAAGGTGTTGCCGCCGCCCACACATATGGCTTCGGCCTCGCGGATCATGCGCGCCGGATCCTTGGCGCGGTGGACCGAACGCACGCGGATGCCCAGCTCCGAGAAGCGCGCCTGCACCTTCTTTTCGTACTCGGCGTACGAGAAAGTCACGGCGGCGTAGGGAACGAAGACTATTTCGCGCACGCCCTGAAGAAACCGGCCTATTTCCGGCAGCGGATAACGGAGATATTCCTCCCCGGCATTGGTCGAATTAGAGATCAGAAGCAGTTTCATAAGAATATGGTTTTGAATCGGTTAATTGTGAAAATGTGCTAAATGTCGAAAAAGTTGTGAATAAAAAAAAGGTTCGTTTTGTCAAAAGTAATAAAAAAAGTGTTACTTTTGCGCAAAATTACCTCGGAAATAAGAAAGAACTATTTCCAAATAATTGTTTAACTAAAAAATTAAAATTATGTCAGAAATTCAATCAAAAGTTGTCGAAATCATTGTCGACAAACTGGGTGTTAAGGAGTCGGAGGTAGTGCCCGAAGCAAGCTTTACCAACCACTTGGGCGCAGACTCGCTCGACACCGTGGAGCTGATCATGGAATTCGAGAAGGCTTTCGATATCCAGATTCCGGACGAGGACGCTGAGAAGATCGCTACCGTAGGTGACGCGATCAACTATATCGAGGAGCACAAGAAATAATTTTACCAAAGGTTTTCACAGCCTCTTATAGCCTTAAATTTATGACAGAAAGAAGAGTAGTTGTTACGGGCATCGGTACGATCAACCCGCTCGGTAATAATATTGAAGAGTATTTTTCGAATTTGGAGAAGGGAGTCAGCGGTGCCGCACCGATTACTCATTTCGATGCTGAAAAGTTTAAGACGAAGTTTGCTTGTGAAGTAAAGAATTACGATTCGAGCCTCTATTTCGACCGTAAGGAAGTACGCAAGTACGACCTTTTTACACAGTACGCTCTGATCGCGGCCACGCAGGCCGTCGAGGATTCGGGTCTCGATCTGGAGACCGTGGACAAGGAGCAGGTGGGTGTAATATGGAGTTCGGGCATCGGAGGAATCAAATCTTTCTTCGATGAGTGTCTGGGCTGGGCCGCAGGGGATGGAACCCCGCGGTTTAGCCCGTTCTTTATTCCTCGCATGATCTCCGACATCGCGGCCGGTTTCATCTCCATGAAGTACGGCTTCATGGGGCCGAACTACTGCACGGTGTCGGCCTGCGCATCTTCGAACCACGGCATGATGGACGCCATGAACGCCATCCGTTACGGCAAGGCCGACGTGATGGTGACGGGCGGTTCGGAAGCTGCGGTCAACGAGCCGAGTGTCGGCGGTTTCAACTCCATGCAGGCGCTTTCCACGCGCAACGACGATCCCACGCACGCTTCGCGTCCTTTCGACAAGGACCGCGACGGATTCGTGATCGGCGAAGGCGCCGGCGCCCTGATTTTCGAGGAGTACGAGCACGCCAAGGCGCGCGGTGCGAGGATTTACTGCGAAGTCGTCGGCAGCGGCTGTTCGGCCGACGCCTACCACTTCACGGCTCCCCATCCCGAAGGAAAGGGCGCCATGAAATCGATGCGCGACGCCATCAAGGACGCCGGCATCAAACCCGAAGATATTGACTACGTGAACGTTCACGGCACTTCGACTCCCGCGGGCGACATCCCCGAACTGAAGGCAGTCGCCGGCGTGCTGGGCGATCACGTCTACAACATCAATATCTCTTCCACCAAGTCGATGACGGGACACCTGCTGGGTGCCGCCGGAGCCGCCGAGGCGCTGGCCTGCATCTTCGCCATTACGCACGGCGTGGTTCCCCCGACCATCAACTGCGAGAATCTCGATCCGGAGATCGACCCGAACCTGAACCTGACGCTGAACAAGGCGCAGAAGCGCGACGTGAAATGCGCGCTGAGCAATACGTTCGGTTTCGGCGGTCACAACTCCTCGATCATTTTCCGTAAACTCTAACGTTCTAAACCGTCCGGGCCGTGTTTGATTTCATACTGCGCCCCCTTAGAAGGAACTTCGGGCGGGATAAGGCGTATTACAGAATTATCGATGACATGTTCGGGTTCATCCCGAACAACATCGAGCTTTACAAGCTGGCTTTGATTCACAAGTCAGCTTCTTTGGTTTTGGAGGACGGCCGCGCTATCAACAACGAGCGGCTCGAATTTCTGGGCGACGCCGTCATCGAGGCGGTCACCTCCGACTACCTTTTTATCGAGTATCCCGACCGGGACGAGGGTTTCCTTACGCAGCTGCGGTCGAAAATCGTCTCCCGCCAGTCGCTCAACGTGCTGGCCGTGAATATCGGGCTGGACCGTCACGTCATTTCGAACGGCAGCACCAGCGTCACGCAGAAACATATCTACGGCGACGCTTTCGAGGCCATGATCGGCGCGGTCTACCTCGATCAGGGCTATGAATTCGTGAACCGGCTGCTCATCAACCGGATTTATTTCAGACACCTGAGTCTCGACGAGCTGACCGAATCGGAGACCGACTTCAAGAGCCGGCTGATCGAGTGGTGTCAGAAAAACCGTCACAAGATCGCTTTCCGCACCGGTTACGACAAGGAGTATTCGGCGAACCATCCGGTTTTCTACTCCACGGTGCTGGTCGACGGCATGGAGGTCGGCCACGGGTCCGGCGATTCGAAGAAGGAGGCCGAGCAGCATGCGGCTTTTTCGGTGGCGCAGTACATGAGCGACGAGCAGTGCGCCACGCTGCTGGACCGGGTGGACAGGCTGACGCAATAACTTTTGGTTATTTCCCGTGCGACTGTATTGCGTGCGGTCTCTGCCGGAGGCCGCCGGACGCATGGCGGGATAGCTTCCCTATAACATTTCCGAATGAAGACGATAGCCGATAAGATGGCGGCGCGTGGCGTCGATGCGCTGACCGACCGGGAATTGCTCTCCCTGCTTACCGAGGATGAACAGAGCGCCGAAGCGCTGCTTGCCGCTTACGGCGGATCGCTTGCGCGTGTCGGCTCGGAGGAGGCCGCCCGTCTGAGGATGATCGGCGGTCTGGGACTCCGGCGCGCCCGCATGCTGCTCGCCGCGGCCGAACTCGGCCGTCGCATCACCGCTGCGCGCGCCGCCGAAACCGACGTCGTCTCGTCGAGCGACGACGTGGTGCGGCTCTTCCGCCCGCAGCTCGAAACGCTCTCGCATGAAGAGTGCTGGGCCGTTTACCTCACCTCTTCGAACCGGATCATCGAACGCCAGCGGGTAAGTCAGGGCGGCGTGCAGGGCACGGTCGTCGATCACCGGCTGATTATCAAACGGGCTTTGGAACTGCTTGCCACACAGCTTATCCTGATTCACAACCACCCCTCCGGCGCCGCCGAAGCCAGTCCGCAGGACAAGGTGCTGACCGAAAGGATCGCGCAGGCGGCCGCGCTGTTCGACATCCGGCTGCTGGATCATATCATCATCGCCCGTGAAGGAGATTTCTCGTTCCTGCGCGAGGGACTGATTTCGTGACGCATTATTTGTCTCTTCCGATACTGCCGCACAACGCTATTATGGCGACGGCAATGAGCGCAATCAGAAGTTTTACGATTCCCGTCATTGGTTGATTTGGGTCTTTTCACCTGTTGCCGGACACAAAAGCGCGGACCTGTTTCCACATCCGCAAGTGGGGTATTGGACGACCCGTAAGGTAGAATGATGGAATATGCCCGCGCTGAAAAACAGCGAGAGCATCAACCTTTGTTCCTTACCTTACGCGAAAGTGTCCAATTTTCACCTGCAAGAAAAAAGCCGATGCGCTTTTTATGTCTCGTATGTCGGCCGCCCTCGCAGGCCGCCGTGACAAATATAGAAATAAAATCGCAACAGAACGGCTTAATTTCCATTTATTTTGTACTTTTGTAATTCGGAAAATAATTTAAAAACCAAATACGATGACACAGGAAGAACTCTTCAAAAAGCTGATCGCCCACTGCAAGGAATACGGATTCGTATTCCCGTCGAGCGAAATCTACGACGGTCTGGCTGCGGTGTACGACTACGGACAGAACGGCGTGGAGTTGAAAAACAACATCAAGCGCTACTGGTGGGATTCGATGGTCAAGCTGCATGAGAATATCGTGGGCATCGACGCCGCGATCTTCATGCACCCCCGTACGTGGGAGGCTTCGGGACATGTCGGCGCGTTCAACGACCCGCTGATCGACAACAAGGACTCGAAGAAGCGTTACCGTGCCGACGTGCTGATCGAAGACTGGCTCGCCAAGCAGGACGAGAAGATCGAGAAGGAGGTGGAGAAAGCCCGCAAGCGTTTCGGAGAGACTTTCGACGAAGCCAAGTACCGCGAAACTTCGCCCCGTGTTGCCGAGACGGCCGCCCGGCGCGACGAGATGCACAAGCGTTTCGTCGAGGCGCAGAACAGCGGCGATCTGGGCGAGCTGCGCCAGATCATCGTGGACTGTGAAATCGTCTGCCCGATTTCAGGTACGCGCAACTGGACCGAGGTGCGTCAGTTCAACCTGATGTTCTCGACCCAGATGGGCTCCACGGCCGAGGGCGCCAATACGATCTACCTCCGTCCCGAAACGGCGCAGGGCATCTTCGTGAATTTCCTGAACGTGCAGAAAACCGGACGCATGAAACTGCCGTTCGGTATCGCGCAGATCGGCAAGGCGTTCCGCAACGAGATCGTCGCCCGTCAGTTCATCTTCCGCATGCGCGAGTTCGAGCAGATGGAGATGCAGTTCTTCGTGCGCCCCGGCGAGGAGATGAAGTGGTGGCAGGCATGGAAGGAGACCCGTATGGCATGGCACCGCGCGCTGGGCTTCGGCGACGACCGCTACCGTTTCCACGACCATGAGAAGCTGGCGCACTATGCCAATGCCGCGACCGATATCGAGTACAACTTCCCGTTCGGCTTCAAGGAGGTCGAAGGCATTCACTCCCGCACGGACTTCGACTTGGGCAACCACCAGAAGTTCTCAGGCCGCAAGATCCAGTACTTCGATCCCGAAACGGGCGAGAGCTATGTACCCTACGTGGTCGAGACGTCGATCGGCGTGGACCGCATGTTCCTGCAGGTAATGTCTGCAGCCTATACCGAGGAGCAGCTCGAAGGCGGCGACTCGCGCGTCGTGCTGCGTCTGCCTGCGGCGCTGGCCCCCGTGAAGGTCGCCGTTCTGCCGCTGGTGAAGAAGGACGGCATGCCCGAAGTGGCGCAGAAGATCGTGGACCTCTTGAAATACGATTACAACGTCGTTTACGACGAGAAGGATTCCGTCGGCAAGCGTTACCGCCGTCAGGACGCCGTCGGCACGCCGTTCTGCGTGACCGTGGACGGTCAGACGCTCGAAGACAACACCGTGACGGTGCGTCACCGCGACACCATGCAGCAGGAGCGTGTTGCGATCGACAAGCTGCCCGCGCTGGTCGAGGAGGAGTGCTCCTACCGCAAGCTTTTCCGGAAGCTGAATCTGTAATCGCTGATCCGTGGGCCGCATCCTCGCCATAGATTACGGGACGAAGCGTACGGGAATCGCCGTGAGCGATCCCCTGCGGCTGATCGCCGGGGGGCTAGAAACCGTCGAAACGAAGGGACTCGAAGCGTGGCTGGCAAAATATTTCGCCGCGGAAGACGTTACTACGATAGTAGTGGGCAAGCCGACGCAGATGGACGGCACGCCTTCCGAAACGTGGCGTTTCGTCGAGCCGCTGGCAGCCCGGCTGCGCAGGGCCTATCCCGATAAGGAGGTGGTCTTTTACGACGAGCGTTTTACCTCGGTGCTGGCGCACCGCACGATGCTCGAAAGCGGTATCGGCAGGATGGCCCGGCGCAACAAGGCGTTGGTGGACAAGATTTCCGCCACGATTATTTTACAAAGTTATATGGAGTTTAACAAATGATTTATCCGATTGTCATATACGGGAACGAGGTGCTTCGCAAACAGTGCGAGGAGATTGCGCCCGACTATCCCGAAGTGAAAAAACTTGTCGAGGACATGTTCCAGACGCTCGGCGAAGCCGAAGGCGTCGGACTGGCCGCGCCGCAGATCGGCAAGGCCATTCGTCTGTTCATCGTCGATTGCACGCCGTGGGGCGAGGACGATCCCGAATGCGCCGACTACAAGCGTGCCTTTATCAATCCCGAAATCTACGCTTTTTCGGAGGAGAAGAAGACCTATAACGAAGGGTGTCTTTCCTTTCCGGGCATCCATGCCGATGTGCCTCGTTCGCTGGCCATCAGGATGCGTTATCTCGACGAAAACTTCGTCGAGCACGACGAGGAGTTCCACGGACTGAAGGCGTGGGTCATTCAGCACGAATACGACCATATCGAAGGCGTGGTCTTCACGGACCGCATCTCGCCGCTGCGTCGCAATCTGCTGAAAGGCAAGTTGCTGAACCTTGCCAAGGGAAAGTACCGTGCGGCCTATAAGACCAGATGATTCCGGCATTGTGCCGTACCGCATGAAAAAGCGGATCCCGACATCGGGATCCGCTTTTTGCATGTGTTATGCAGGTGCGTTTGTCAGAATCTGTACGCGGCGCCGACGTATACCACCAACGGGTTCGAACGGTCGCTGTCAAACATAGGCTCGTACTTGAGACCTGCGGAGATGTTCCAGCGGTGGGCGACGTTGAAGTCGAAACCTGCGCCGACACTCATGCCGACCGCCCAGTCCTTGATGTCATTGGCCACGATACCTACCTGCGGGAATACGCCCCACCAGTCGGCGATCTGGAATACGTAGTGTGCGTCGAAGTTGATGTCTACGGAGCTGTCTTTTTCCGTCAGTACATAGATCGACGGCTCGATGCGCCAGTGCGAATTGAAGCTGTAGCGGTAGTAGGCGCCGATACCGACCGAGGCGTCGTCCGTGTTGGTGTAGAAATTGACACGCGGACCCACCGCACTGCGGTAATCGGAGGGCGTGCCGCGGTAATTGCCGGCCTGAGCCGCATTGTTGTTGTAGGTCTGAGCCGCGTTGCGGTAGTTGTTTGTCTGAGCCGCATTGCGGTAGTTGTTGGTCTGAGTGTTGCGGTAGGTGTTGTCCTGAGCGGACGCTGCCCAAGCAAACAATGCCGCAACCGAGATGAGAAGAATTTTTTTCATAATTTTCAGTTAAATTTTATGTATTAATAAGTGGTTGTCAGTCATTTAATTCATATCTCCGGATTCGGAAAGCTTCCCGAACCGCCTTTGTTCCATTGCCTTAACGGCGTGCAACACTCGTGCCGCGATCGGTTGCCGCCGGAATTTGTGCGCGACCGGAGGTGAAAAACCGTCCCGTGCCGGAGGGCTGCGAAGCTCTCCGGAAGGGTTTTCAGGTCGCGGAATCCGGCCGATTTGCTGTATTTTACGGCGGACGGGCCGTGCGTTCTGTTTTGCTTGCGGGGGCTTTTGGCCGGGTGTTGAAAAATGTACGGCTCTCCGCCGCTGTAGCTCGTCGTTTCCGCTGCCGTTTCCGCTGCCGTCTCCGTTGCCGTCTCCGTTGCTGTCTTCACCGTCTCCGTTGCTGTCTTCGCTGTCTCTGTTGCTGTCTTCGCCGTTGCTGTCTTCACCGCCGTCGCAGCAGTCACCGTCGCTCGTTGTTGCTCGCTGCACTTCGTTGCGCGTTGGCTTTCGTGGCGGGCGGCAGTGGGGTGCGGGGCGTTCGCGGCCGGACATGAAAAATCCCGGAGACCTCGTCGAGGTCTCCGGGATATCGTTTTCCGGGTTGCGCCGGATTAGAACTTGTAGGTTGCGCCGATATTGATGAGAATCGGATTCTTGTGGTACTCAGCGGTCTGGATCATCCACTTGAAGCCTGCCGAGAGGTCCCAGTTGCGGGCTACCGAGAAGTCGGCGCCGCCGCCCAGATTGATGCCGCACGACCATCCGCCGATATCGTTGGCGCTCAGACCCGCCTGCGGATAGATATGCCAGTCCGGGGCGATATTGAAGAGGTACTGCACGTCGGCACTGATGTCCACCGAGCAGAATTTCTTGCAGATGGCCATGATGCCCGACTCCATGCGCCAGTTGTCGGTGAAGCTGTAGCGTCCGCTGGCTCCGATGCCGAAGATGGCGCCGTCGGCGCCTGTATTGGTATATACGCCGATTTTGGGTCCTACGGCCCAATTGCCCGGAGTTTGTGCTGATACGGTGGTCACTGCGAATAATGCGACGATTGCCGCAAAAAACATCTTCTTCATGTTCTGTTATTTTAATTCAACAAAAAAGTTGCGTGTTATACTGTTTGCCGATAGCAAATATACAAAACTTATCCGCTTTCGCCAAACATATTCAACGAACCGGACTTTTTTTCCGCTGAAAACGAAAGCCTGCGGCTTTCATGCCGCAGGCTTTCGTTTTCGGATATTCCGGCCGTAACCGGAGGAACGCTATTTCTCGTTGAGCGCGGCGTGTGCGGCCGCCAGACGTGCGATGGGCACGCGGAACGGCGAGCAGCTCACGTAGTTCAGCCCTGCGTAGTGGCAGAACTCGACCGACGAAGGTTCGCCGCCGTGTTCGCCGCAGATGCCGCATTTGAGTTTTTCGCGGGTCGAACGGCCCTTGAAAACGGCTTCGCGGATCAGCTGGCCCACGCCGTTGCGGTCGAGGATCTGGAACGGGTCGTTCTTGAGGATGCCCTTTTCGAGGTAAACGGGCAGGAACTTGCCGATGTCGTCGCGCGAGAAGCCCAGCGTCATCTGCGTCAGGTCGTTGGTGCCGAACGAGAAGAACTCGGCAACCTCGGCGATCTGGTTGGCCGTCACGGCGGCGCGCGGAACCTCGATCATCGTGCCGACCATGTAGTCGATCTTGTCGTTACGCTCGGAGAACACCTGCTCGGCCGTCGCGTCGATGATGCCTTTCTGGTAGCGCAGCTCCTTGTGGTTGCCTACGAGCGGAACCATGATCTCGACGTGTACCGGAATGCCCTGCGCCTTGACGTTCATGGCGGCTTCGATGATGGCGCGCGCCTGCATCTCGGTGATTTCGGGGTAGGTGTTGCCCAGACGGCAGCCGCGGTGGCCCAGCATCGGGTTGAACTCGGCCAGCGACTCGACTTTGGCGACGATTTTCTGGAGGGGTACGTTCATCTCCTTGGCCATCTCCTGCTGTCCCTTCTCGTCGTGCGGCACGAACTCGTGCAGGGGCGGGTCGAGAAGACGTACGGTCACGGGGAATCCGTTCATGGCCTTGAACAGACCCTCGAAGTCGCCGCGCTGGATCGGCAGCAGCTTGGCCAGCGCCACGCGGCGTCCGGCTTCGTCGTCGGCCAGAATCATCTCGCGGATGGCCTTGATGCGGTCGCCTTCGAAGAACATGTGCTCCGTGCGGCAGAGACCGATACCCTCGGCGCCGAATGCGAATGCCTGCAGGGCGTCCTTGGGGGTGTCGGCGTTGGCGCGCACCTTCAGCACGGCGTATTTGCCCGCAAGCTCCATCAGCTGGCCGAAATCGCCGCTCAGGTCGGCGGCCATCGTGGCTACCTGACCCAGATAAACCTCTCCCGTCGAGCCGTTGAGCGAAATCCAGTCGCCCTCCTTCACGGTGAAGCCGTTCACGCGGATCGTGCGGGTTTTATAGTCGATCTCCAGCTCGCCGGCGCCCGATACGCAGCATTTGCCCATGCCGCGTGCGACGACGGCCGCGTGCGACGTCATGCCGCCGCGTGCGGTCAGGATACCTGCCGCGTCAAGCATGCCCTTGAGGTCCTCAGGCGAAGTCTCGATGCGGACGAGGATCGCTTTCTGGCCCGACTCTGCGAGGATCTTCTCGGCGTCCTCGGCGAAGAACACCACCGGACCCGTAGCGGCTCCCGGCGATGCGGGCAGACCCTTGGTGATGACCTGCGCATTGGCGATGGCCTTCTTGTCGAATACGGGGTGCAGCAGCTCGTCGAGTTTGGCCGGCTCGCAGCGCAGCACGGCGGTGCGTTCGTCGATCAGACCTTCGCGGAGCATGTCCATCGCGATCTTGACCATGGCGGCGCCGGTGCGCTTGCCGTTGCGGCACTGGAGCATCCACAACTTGCCGTCCTGAATCGTGAACTCGATGTCCTGCATGTCCTTGAAGTACTGCTCCAAGTGGCGCTGAATCTCGTCCAGCTCCTTGTAAACCGTCGGCATGACCTCTTCGAGCGAAGGGTATTTCGTGCGGCGCTCCTCCTCGGAGACGTTCTGGGCCACGGCCCAGCGCTTCGAGCCTTCGATGGTGATTTGCTGCGGGGTGCGGATGCCGGCCACGACGTCCTCGCCCTGCGCGTTGATCAGGTACTCGCCGTTGAAGAGGTTTTCACCCGTCGCGGCGTCGCGCGAGAAGGCTACGCCCGTCGCCGAGTTGGCGCCCATGTTGCCGAATACCATGGCCTGCACGGTAACGGCCGTTCCCCACTCTGCGGGGATGTTGTTGAGCTTGCGGTAGAGGATGGCGCGCTCGTTCATCCACGAGCCGAACACGGCGCATACGGCTCCCCAGAGCTGATCCCAAGGGCATGCCGGGAAATCCTCGCCGGTCTGCTTCTTGACGGCGGCCTTGAAGTTCTGCACCAGCTCCTTCAGGTCGTCGGTCGTCAGGTCGGTGTCGTTCTTGACGCCGCGCTTCTCCTTCTGCTCCTCGATGATGACCTCGAACGGGTCGTGGTCCTCTTTCGATTCGGGCTTCATGCCCAGCACCACGTCGCCGTACATCTGTACGAAACGGCGGTACGAGTCCCATGCGAAGCGGGGGTTGCCCGTGCGCTTGGCGACAGCCTCCACGGCCTGATCGTTCATACCCAGATTGAGGATCGTGTCCATCATGCCGGGCATCGAGGCGCGTGCGCCCGAACGGACCGAAACCAGCAGCGGCATCTCCTTGTCGCCGAACTTCATGCCGGTCAGTTTCTCGATATTCTGCATCGCCCGCTCGACTTCGGGACGGAGCATCTTGATGACCGCCTCCTTGCCGTGGGCATAATATTCCGCACATACTTCGGTGGTGATGGTGAATCCCGGAGGAACGGGAATGCCGATGAGGTTCATCTCCGCAAGGTTGGCACCTTTGCCGCCGAGCAGTTCACGCATTTTGCCGTTGCCTTCGGCTTCCTTGTTGCCGAAGGTATAGACTCGTTTTACGTCTGCCATAATTTTTTTTCTTGGTTAATTTAATGATATGTAAATTTATAAAAATTTTTAGCTAATCTCTTCCCCTACAGACGAAAATTGCGGTGACATCGCTGTTACCGCCTCGTCGAAGAATCCTATTTGCCGTTGGGAATGCGAATATAGGAAAACTTTTCTGAAATTCCAAAAAATTCTACTCCAAGTAAACGAATACCGGCAGGGCGTAGCCGAAGCCGCCCCGGTAACGCCGTCTCTCGTAGGTCGGCAGCGGGTTACCCGTCTTGGGATCAAGCAGATAGCGGCGGGCGAAAACGTCGCCGCCCGAACATATCAGCGCGGTGTCGGCCAGAATGCGGTCGCGCATGAGCCAGCCTCCGCGGCGGCGGACGTTGCCCCGGCCCAGCCGGGCCGGACGTTCGAGGGCGTCGCGCAGTCCGTATGCCGCCGCGTCGAGCGAGGCGGTGCGCCCCAGAACGATCAGCTTCACGCCGGGGCGTTCTTCGCGCAGGTCGCGGACGACCCATTCGGCCATGCGCGTGTCGCTGCACAACACCAGTCCCACGGTGTCGGTGCGCGACGGGCGGACCGGGCGGCCGGTTGTGCGGCGGGTGCGCGGGGCGGGGAAGCGCAGGGTGCCTTCGATGTAGAGATAGCGGCGTCCCGGCTCCTCGTAGTGGGGATCGAAGAGGTCGCCGTAGTAGAGCAGTGCGAAATCCATGCCGTCGAGCGAGTTAAGCGTGCAGTGCAGGTAGCTGTAGTCGCCCCGGCAGGCCGCCGCGATGTCGCGCACGACCGCTTCGTTTTCGACGCTCCACAGCGCGACGAGCGGCATGCGCATCGAGTCGATGACGGCGGCCGTGCGGGCTATCTTGCGGCGGTAGCGTTCCGTGTCCCACGCGAGACGGCCGCCGGGCGTGTAGTCGCTGTCGTCGTAAAAGAGCGCCGGTATGGTGTCGTAGAGGTGGTCGAGGTCGCAGTAGGCGATGCCGATGCGGGGCTGGGCGAGGGCGCAGCGGATGCCGGAGAGGAGGAGCGCTGCGAGAAGAAGCGTGCGGAACGGCAGGAGCGGACGTTTCCCGGATCGGTATTTCGGTCCGGTCCGGGGACGGTGCTTGGTGGCTGATGCCGTGCGGTGCGGGAACATGGGCCGAAGGTCAGATCGGTTCTTCGGGCAGAAACTTGCGCGGCGAACAACCCAGAAATTTGGCGATCTCGTTGATGTGGATTATGTTGTATTTTGTGTTATACTTCGGACTTTCGACCTGACCGACAAAACCGCGCGAAACGCCGATCCCAAAGGACAACATGGCCTGAGATACTTTCTGAGCCCTTCGTTCGCGTCGAATGGCGTCGATTACGTATAGGTCGATCGCTGTTTTCACAATGTACGTTTTTCGGATGTAAAACTAAAAAACGTGCCATTATGAATGACCGCTTATACCTAAGCAATACTTATCTATGTCTAAGTGACCTTCCGGCTCTCGCCGGGGCATAAAAAAGACGGAGGAAAAAACCTCCGTTGCCGTATATCTCCCTGATGCCGTTCCCCGATGCCGATTACGGGGTCTGCAAAGCCGCTTTTTCGAACTTCGTCTTTGCGTATGCCCCCTTGAACGAAAGGTAGTAGGTCCTGAAATCTTCGATATTCATAGGCTGAACGTTTGATTGGAGTCGGAATTATCCCGATGTTTTTCCGGTGTTTTTCCGGTGTGCGGCAAGCAGCGGCGTTTGGCGGCTGCGGGAACGCGGTCATTCGGAGATTACGCCCGAACCGACCAGTTCGTCGCCGTCGTACCATGCGGCGAACTGTCCGGGCGTGATGCCCCGCTGGGGTTGGTCGAAGAGGATGTAGGCGCCTCGGTCGCGCATGAAGAGCGTCGCGTCCTGAAGCGGCTGGCGGTAGCGGATGCGGACGCTGAAGCGGGCGCTCTGTCCGGGCGAGAGGGCGCGTGCGGGATTGACCCAGTGGATTTCGCCGGGAGCGATGTGCAGCGCCGGACGCCACAAACCGGGATGGGCGTCGCCCTCGCCGACGTAGATGACGTTCTGCGCGGTGTCGGTCGCAAGGATGAAGAGCGACTCCCGGCGGCCGCCGATGCCCAGCCCCTTGCGCTGGCCGATGGTGTAGAAATGCGCACCGTTGTGCTCGCCGATCTTCTTGCCGTCGCGTACGGTGTAGCGCCACGGGGCGGCGAGGACGGTAAGGCGTTCGGTCGAAGGTTCGCCGTCGGTTCGGGCGACTTCGGCATCCGCTGCAGCAGGTATAGCGCGGTTTTCGGTCGAAAGCGTGCTGTTCGTCCGGGCGTCTGACGTACCGGGGCCAGCGGCGTTTTCGGCTTTGGCCGGGGCTGCGGCCAAAGCCCGGTCGTATTTCGGCCACGAAGGGAGGATCTCGTGGACGTTGCCCTTTTTCGAAGCCAGTTTCTGCTGGAGGAAAGCAGGCAGGTCCACCTTGCCCACGAAGCAGATGCCCTGCGAATCTTTGCGCTTGGCGGTGGCGAGTCCCTGCTTAGCGGCGATGCGCCGTACTTCGGGTTTCAGCAGATCGCCGATCGGGAACAGGGCGTAGCGCAGCTGCTCCTGCGAAAGCTGGCAGAGAAAATAGCTCTGATCCTTGTTGGGGTCGGCGCCAGCGAGCAGCTTGAAGACCGTCCGTCCGTCGGGAAGAACCTCTTCGGCCTTGCGGCAGTAGTGGCCCGTGGCGACGAAGTCCGCGCCCAGCTTGAGGGCTTCGCGCAGAAAGACGTCGAACTTGATTTCGCGGTTGCACAGCACGTCGGGGTTGGGCGTGCGGCCCTTTTCGTACTCGGCGAACATGTAATCGACCACGCGCGTACGGTAGTCGGCCGAGAGGTCCACGACGCGCAGCGGAATGTCGAGCCGTTTGGCGACCAGCTCGGCGAAAACCCGGTCGTCGTGCCACGGGCAGTCGCCTTCGAGCGTGCCCGTGGTGTCGTGCCAGTTGATCATGAAAAGCCCCGTGACGTCGTGCCCCTGCCGTTTGAGGAGATACGCCGCGACGGACGAATCCACGCCGCCCGATAATCCGATTACTACATGTGCCATATTATCTTGAAAACCTTATAAGTCGATCAGCCCTTCGGGCAGTACCATCTTCATCGTGCGTCCCTCGAAGTCGATATGGGCGATGAACTCCTCGGCGGCGGGGACCAACACCCGGCGGCCGCCGATTTCCAGCTCGAAGAGCGGGTTGGCTTCGCTGTCATAATAGTCCGCGACCCTGCCTGCGAATTGTCCGGCAGGGGGCATGCTGTCGCCGGCGTCGCTGCCGGCGCTGTTGGCGTTGGCATTATCGTTGCTGCCGCCTCTGCTGCCGTCGTCGTTGCAGGTGTCGTTGTTTGCGTTGTTGCCATCGTCATTTCCGCCGTTTCCGCCGTTTTCCGTGCCGCCGTGCCGCATCTCGAAGCCCGTAACGGCGAATCCGATCAGGTCCTCCATGTAGAATTCGTCGTCATTCTCCTCGTCGAATCGGATGCGGAATTCGAGGCCGAGCAGCTCCTGCGCCCGGCGTTCGGTGTCGAAGTCGGCGAATGCGGCGACGGCGCCTGAGGCTCCGCGGCGTTCGAAACGTTCGCACCAGAGCGGCACTTCGAGGGCGTCGATGGTGACCAGCAGCGGGGTGTCGGTGTCGAAATCCGCGGGGAAATCGGCGTAAAGCGACAGCATCACTCCACCGTCTGTGCCGAAAAGCTTGTTGATTCTGCCTGCGGGTATGGAAACGCTCATGTCGGTTCGGTTTACGGTGTTTTATCCTCCGTATCGCGTGGAGCGTGCGATTCTCGCTCGTCCGGCGGTGCGGCAGGGGGACTTTCCATGCGTGGCGTGGCACTGCGGGGCGTACCGCCCGGCCGGAAAGAGTTTACAAAAGTAATGAAAAAAACCGGTAAATTCCCGCGTTGGGAAATTTACCGGGATTCCGGAAAGAAGCGTTCTGCGCTTATTCTGCGGCGGGAGCTTCGGCTTCGCCTTCAGCGGGTGCTTCTGCGCCCTCTGCGGCAGCGGCCTGCTCGGCCTCCTTGGCGGCAGCTTCGGCTGCGGCCTTCTTCTCGGCGATGGCCTTTGCGCGCTCCTCCTTGACTTTGGCTTCGGCGGCCAGACGGGCCTTTTCGGCCGACTTGGCATCCGCTTCGAGCTTGTTGCCCTTAGCCTCGATCTTACCGGCCTTCTCGGTCATCCATTTGTTGAAACGAGCTTCGGCTTCGGTCTCCGAGAATGCGCCCTTGGCGATACCGCCCAGCAGGTGCTTCTTGTATAATACGCCCTTGTACGAGAGAATTGCCCGACAGGTATCCGTAGGTTGTGCGCCTTTCTGCAACCAGCCCAGTGCTTTCTCGAAGTCCAGGTCGATCGTAGCAGGATTCGTGTTGGGGTTGTAGGTACCCAGCTTCTCGATAAATCTACCATCACGTGGCGCCCTGCTATCTGCGGCAACGATGTGATAGAAGGCGTAACCCTTCTTACCATGACGTGCCAGACGAATTTTAACAGCCATTTTGCTATAAAATTTTGTTGTAATTAATAAAAAACGCTCACCCACTTTGGGCTTTTAAGCCTGCAAATGTAGGCAAAATATTCCGCCCGGCAAAATAAATTGCGGAAAAATGCGCGCGGAAGGCTGTTTTATGGCGTTTTCGATACGGATGAAAAAATGCCGGGCCGCATTTGCGGCCCGGCGTCGAGTGATCCCGGCGGGATTCGAACCCACGACCGACAGCTTAGAAGGCTGTTGCTCTATCCAACTGAGCTACGAGACCATGTCGATTTTCGGGTGCAAAAGTACGAAATTCCGAAGTATCTACAAATTTATTTCGTGTTTTCTTGTTTTATCTGCATCGGACGGCCGGCGTTTTATTCCGGACCGGGCGTCTGCGGAAGCGCCGCTGAGCCTTGTAAAAACAAGCCGGACGGTCTGTCCGGCTTGTTTTGAGTCTAGTGCGGGGCGCCTGTTTTCGGGGCCGGCCGCTGGAGACGGTGTGGGTGTGAGGCGGATTTGCGACGGCTGTTCCCGGACTTTCTCTGTTATTTGTTCAGGTATTTGTCCAGATACATTTTCAGTTCGCGCGGCATGACGGGTTTGGTGATGAATCCGTTGCAGCCGGCTTCCTCGGCAGTGCGGCGGTCGGTGTCGAAGGCATAGGCCGTTTGCATGATCACGGGCAGTTCGGCCGTATGGCGGCGAATCTCCTTCAGCGCCTCGATGCCGTCCATGACGGGCATTTTGATGTCCATCAGTATTGCGTCGGGCTTGTGCTCCATGGCAAAATCGACAGCCTCCCTGCCATTCTTGGCCCATAGCAGATCGTACTCTTTTTTGAGTATTATTTCCAGAAGCTTGTAGTTGCTCTCGACATCTTCCGCTATCAGAATCAAGGGTTTCCGTACGTCGGGATTGTTGTCTGTCATTGTGTTTGTTGTTGGGATGTGTGCAAATATAGAAAATAATTCCTGAATTTAAGAGTTTACCGCCAAAATGTTCCCTCCCAGCGGGCTGTATTGCCGCATCTGTCCGTCACCGTGAGCTGCACGCTGCGGCGTTTTTTTGCGGCGGGTAGGTCGAACGCATGTACGAGCGTACCCTGCATCGGGAAACGGTCGCAGGGCACCCAGCGGCCGTCGATGAGCAGCGTGCAGGAGGCGATGCCTGAGAAATTGTCGCTCACGCGGAAGCGGATGCTGCGGGCGCCGCCGAGGTCGGCCCCTTCGCTGAAGAGCGGCCGGATGCGCGGCGGTATGATGTCGGCGGCGACGAAGATGTCGCCCGTGGTGCGGGTCGTCGCCGTCACGGCGCCGTCGGCGTATCTGCCTCCGATGCAGGCGATGCGTCCTTTGGCCGTACGGGTCGCGAGAACCGTACGGGACTGCATGTCGTCGGGCACGAAGGCGTGTACGGAGACCGTCATCGGGTGGCGCAGGGGCGTCTCTGCGTCGAGGATGCGGTAGGCGGGCGAGAGGACCGCCGCCGTGGAGTCGGATGCGGGGGCTTGACGCTGTTCCGGGCGGCAGAAAATGGGTTCGTAGACCGCTCCTGCGGGGATGCGGGCCGTCAGATCGCGGCCCGCACGGACTAAAGCCACCTTTTCGGGCCGCAGGACGACGGCCGTGCTGTCAGCTTCGGCGCGGAGCGTTTCCGTGCGGCCGAGAATGTCGAATTCGAGCTGCGAGCGGTTGCCGCAGTCGTCTTCGGCTTCGATGCGGATGCGCCGTTTCTCGCCCTCGGCGGTGCGGACGAGGCCGCGCTCCCGCATGACGGGATAGAAGCAGTCGGGCGATTCGGCCAGCTGCGCCAGCCGGATCACCTCGTTGCGCGAGGTGAGCTGCATGGGGTAGTGGCTCACGGCGTCGCAGCAGCGCGAAAGGTCGTGCGTGAAGCCGTCCATGCGGTATTCGAACCGGGGATCGCCGTCCACGGACATGCTCGCCCTCCATAGTCCGAAGGTGTTGTGCACCCCGTTGCGGCGGTCGCTGGCTTCGAGGACGAAATAGCCTTTGCGTCCCGTGCCGACAGGCTCTTCGCGCGTCAGCCGGTAGCGGCCTTCCGCTTCGCGGACGACGGCATAGCTCTCCGGACTGCCGTGGACGGGAACGCCCTGCACGCTGTCCACCTCGATGTAGTGGATGCGCATGATGCGGGGCGGCAGGTCGTCGTCGGGGCGGACGACGCCTTCGCGCACGACGTTGTAGAGCCGCTGGGTCGGGGTGTCGCGCAGTTCGAAATGCAGATGGGGCCCCATCGACGAACCGCTGTTGCCCGAAAATCCGATCGTGTCGCCCTGTGCGACGGGCCATGCGCCGGGGCCGAACCAGAGATCGACGCTGTTCGCGCGGCGGCGGCAGCGTTCTTCGCGGACCTGTTTTTCGATGTCGCCGCGGAACCGTTGCAGGTGGCCGTATACGGCCGTCGTGCCGTTGCCGAGCGTGAGGTATATCGCCCGTCCGTAGCCCGACGGGCTGACGCTCACGCGCGAGACGTAACCGTCGGCCACGGCCACGAGGGGTTTGCCCTCGCCGCCCTCGGTCTTGATGTCTATGCCGCCGTGGAAGTGTCCGGGACGCATTTCGCCGAAGTTGGCCGAGTAAAGCCCCGCGACGCCGCGGATCGGATATATGTAATCTCCGGGGTTGAGCCGCTGGCCCTGCGCCCCGGAGCAGATCGTCGTGAAAAGCAGTAATGTCAGAATTCGTCGCATGTCTCCGTGTCCGTCACGAGCGCGGCGGCGCTGTCGAGCACCGTTTCGTAGTCGTATCCCAGCGAAAGCCCGTAACGTATCAGTTTGGTTTTGAGTTCGTATTGTGTCGTATGTCTGGTCGTCCGCATCTTGCGTTCCAGCTGCTGCCGCAGCCGGCCGGCCATATCCTGACGGTCGGCCTGCGCCAGCGCCGCGTCGATCAACTCCCGGTCGATACGCTTGCGCTGCAGGGCCGTGCGGATCTTGTATTCGCCCCAGCCGCTCAGCCGCAGTTTGTCGCGCACGAAAGCTTCGGCGTAACGGCCGTCGTCGATGAAGCGGTCGCGGACGAGCCGCGCCAGCACCTGCTCGCCCTCGCGCTCCGCAAGCCCCCAGCCGCGCATCAGCCGCCGGGCGTCGTCCTGCGACTTCTCGGCGCGTGCGCAGAGCCGCATGAGTGCGGCGAGGGCCTGTTCGGGCGTTTTGGCGCGTTTCCCGGTCTTTTTTACTTCAGGCGGCTGCATGTCATGCGGGGTTTGCCGTTGAGGTCTTCGCGGACCTCGGTGTCCGTATATCCCTCTTCGCCGAGCATGCGGCGCATGGCCTCGGCGAAGCGTTCGTAAATTTCGAAGTAGAGCCTGCCGCCGGGGCGGAGCGTCCGCCGTCCGGCGCGGGCGATGGCGCGGTAGAAGCGCAGCGGGTCGTCGTCGGGGACCAGCAGCGCTTCGTGAGGCTCGTATTCCCGCACATTGACGTGCATCGCGGGCAGGTCGCTCTGCGGCACGTAGGGCGGGTTGGAGACGATGACGTCGAACGGTCCCGGAAAGACTTCGGCCAGATCGCTCAGGGCGTCGGCCTTGCGCAGGATGACCCCGGCGCCGAGCGCCCGGCAGTTGCGGGCGGCGGTTTCCAGCGCCGTGTCGGAGATGTCCGCCGCATATACCTGCGCGCCGGGCAGCGCCAGCGCGAGGGTGGCCGCGATGCAGCCGCTTCCGGTGCCCACGTCGAGCAGAGTGGCGGCTTCGGTTTTGGCCTGCGCGATCCATGCCGCCAGCTCTTCGGTTTCGGGCCGGGGAATCAGCACCCCTTCGTGCACGGCGAACGTGCGGCCGCAGAACTCCGTGCGCCCCACGACATACTGCACCGGACGGCCTGCGGCCAGCTGGCCGAGGATGTCGTCCAGCTCCGCGATTTCGAGCGGCGCGCCGGGATCGGTCAGCAGGGCCGACGCGCTCAGCCCCGACAGCTCCGAGACGGCGACGAGGGCGATGCTCCGTGCTTCACGCGCCCCGTAGAGGGGCGCGAGGCGTGCCGAAATACGGCCGAGTATGTCGCGGCGCGTGGTCATTAGCGGATGAAGTTGGCCAGCGCGATGGCTACGGCGGCTTCGACGACCACCGCGCCCCGCAGGGCGACGCAGACGTCGTGGCGGCCGCGGATCATCAGCGGCTCGACCTTGTTCGTGGCCAGATTGTAGGTCATCTGTTCGCGGCCGATGCTCGGCGTGGGCTTGACGGCGGCGCGGACGACGAGTTCGTTGCCGTTGGTCAGTCCGCCGTTGATGCCGCCCGCGTTGTTGGTCGCTGTCGTGCCTTCGACGTCGAGGAACGGGTCGTTGTTCTCGGAGCCGCGCATGCGCGCCCCGGCGAAGCCGCTGCCGAATTCCACGCCCTTGACGGCGGGAACCGAGAAGAGCAGGTGGGCGATCATGCTTTCGGCCGAGTCGAAGAAGGGCTGTCCCAGCCCCAGCGGAACGCCCTGTACGCGGCATTCGATGATGCCGCCTACGGAGTCCTGCTCGGCGGCCGCGGCGCGCAGCACCTCGTCGAAGCCCTCCGGGTCGGTGCAGCCTCCGATCTCCGCGATGCGGGTGTCGAAGGTCACGCCCGGCGGCAGTATCTTCTTGGCGACCACGCCTGCGGCCGTGAGTGCCACGGTCAGGCGGGCCGAGAAGTGGCCGCCGCCGCGCGGGTCGTTGAAGCCGTTGAATTTGTGATAGGCCACCATGTCGGCGTGCGAGGGCCGGTAGTGGCGCATCACGTTGGCGTAGTCCTGCGAATGGGTGTCGCGGTTGGCGAACTCGATGGTCAGCGGGGCGCCCGTGGTCATGCCGTTGTAGAGTCCCGACACGATCTGCGGGATGTCGGGTTCGCGGCGCGGCGTGGTGCCGCGCGCGCCGCTGCGCCGCCGTGCGAGGTCGGTTTCGAAATCCTCCGCCGAAAGCGGGACGCCTGCCGGAATGCCGTCGATCGAGATGCCGATCTGCTGGCCGTGCGACTCGCCCCAGATGGCGAGCCTGAAGTTATGACCGAAAATGTTCATGGCTTTAAACTCTGATTTTTTCAAGGTCTTCGAAGAAGCCGGGGTAGCTCTTGGCTACGCACTCGGCGTTTTCGATCGTTATCTGCCCGTCGCAGCGCAGCGCCGAGACCGCCATCGACATGGCCATGCGGTGGTCGTCGTGGCTCGAAACGCGCGCCGGGCGGATTTTGCCGCCGCGGATGCGCATGACGTCCTCTTCCGAGATGTCCACTTCGATACCTACTTTGGCGTATTCTTCGCGGATCGCCTCGGCGCGGTTGCTCTCCTTGTGCAGCAGCCGCGAAGTGCCGCGGATCGTGCTGACGCCGTCGGCCGCCGCGGCGAGGGCCGCAAGGGCGGGGAAGAGGTCGGGGCAGTTGGTGGCGTCGAATTCGAAGCCGTGTAGCGGGCGGCTGATCGTCGTCACCGAATCGGCTTCGTTGATGACGGCGGCGCCGGCCCGGACCAGCGCCGTGCAGACGGCCGTGTCGGCCTGCTTCGAGAGCATCGAGATATTCCGTACCGTAACCTCTCCGGCGACGGCGCCGGCCACCAGCAGCATGGCCGCCGCGCTCCAGTCGCCCTCGATGCTCAGGCAGGCCGGGCTGTAACGCTGGCCGCCTTCGATGTAGAACTCTTCGTAATCGTTATGGCAGATTTCCACGCCGAAACGGGCCGCGGTGTCTATGGTCATGTCCAGATAAGGGGTCGAAACCGCGCTCCGCACATGGATCGTGGTGTCGTGTCGGGCCAGCGGCAGCGCCAGCATGAGTCCCGTGATGAACTGCGACGAAACCGAGCCGTCCACGTCGACCTCGCCGCCGCGGATCGGTCCGCGGACTTCGAAGGGCAGGAATCCGCCGTTGTCGCGCACCCGGACGCCCAGCGTGCGCAGCGGTCCTATCATCATCTCCATCGGGCGGCGGAGCAGCGTGCCCTCGCCTTCGATGGTGATCGGCGTGCCGCAGAGCGAAGCGATGGGGGTGAAAAGGCGTGTCGAAAGACCCGACTCGCCGACGCGGAGCGTGTGCCCCTGCGGGCGCAGCCCGCCTTCGATCGAAAGCGTCTCTTCGCCGATCCGGGTCACGCGGGCGCCGAGCGTCTCGATGCACTGCAACGCCGAGCGCGTGTCGCTGCAGAACTCGATGTTGCGCAGCACGGAGGTCTCTTCGCAGAGAAGCGATGCCGCCAAGGCGCGCTGTGCGTAGCTTTTCGAGCAGGGCGGCGTCAGCGTGCCTTTGACGCGGCCCGATGGAACCGTCTTATCCATTATGGGGTGATATATGGTTATGCGGGGATGCCGGCGCAAGAGCGCCGCATCCCTGATTTCGTGTTTCGGCCGTTATTCCTGCGGAGTTTTGCGGTTTTTCATCTCCTGCGTCAGCTGGTGGCTCTTTTTCAGCTCGAAGTGCTGGCCCAGATAGACCTTGCGGACCATCGGGTCGGCGGCCAGCTCCTCGGCGGTGCCGGTTTTGAGGATCTTGCCTTCGTAGAGCAGGTAGGTGCGGTCGGTGATGGCCAGCGTCTCGTCGACGTTGTGGTCGGTGATGATCACGCCGATGTTCTTGTGCTTGAGCGTCGCCACGATCGACTGGATGTCCTCGACGGCGATCGGGTCCACGCCCGCGAAGGGTTCGTCGAGCAGGATGAACGCCGGGTTGATGGCCACGGCGCGCGCGATCTCCGTGCGGCGGCGTTCACCGCCCGAAAGCTGGATGCCGAGGCTCTTGCGGACCTTCTGCAGGCGGAACTCCTCGATCAGCGATTCGACGCGCTCGGCCTGATACTCCTTCGAATATTCGGTCATTTCGAGCACGGCGCGAAGGTTGTCCTCGACCGACAGGCGGCGGAAAACCGACGCTTCCTGCGCCAGATAGCCCACGCCCATCTGCGCGCGCTTGTAGACCGGTTCGTTGGTCAGCTCGGCGACCTGTCCCTCGTCGTTTTCCAGAAAAATGCGTCCTTCGTTGGGCTTGATGAGTCCCACGATCATATAGAAGGTCGTGGTCTTGCCCGCTCCGTTGGGGCCGAGCAGTCCGACGATCTCGCCCTGATTGACGTCGATCGAGACATGATCGACGACCGTGCGGGCTTTATATTTCTTGACAAGTTCGCTTGTGTATAGGCGCATGTTGCTGCATGGTTAAGTTTGCAGCCCCTTCATCCCGAAGCGGTTCCGTATTCGGGCCGATGAGCCGGAACGGGAAGGCTGCGGGCCGGGGCCGTCGCAACAAAGGTATATAAAGTAGGTAAAAACTCCAAACCGCGGGGCCATAATTCTCTCCGGAAAGGGGACGAAGTCCGGAAATTGTCCGCAGCGGCGGCAAAAAGGTTCCGAACGGCCGCGGAAATGTTCCCCGGCGGCCGGGCGTGCGGGCCGGAGCGTGCGGCGATGTTGTCCCGGCAACTGCGGGGACAATCGGGCCGGGCGTCAGAAGAATCCGATCAGCGCCACTTCGAAGCCGTTGCCGTTCTTGGCTCCCGCCGCCGAGTATTTCGAAAGCGTCCATGCGGCCTGCGCCTTCAGCCGCGGAATGGGCATGTAGAGGAAGCCCACCAGAAAGTCCTGCTGCTTGCCGACCGAGCCGGGCAGGTAGGTGTTGCGTTTGCCGTTGAAGACGTCGTAGCGGATTACGGGCATGTATTTGCCCTTGAATTTGTAGCCTGCGATGAGGTAGTACATCTGTTCGTCGACCTTGCCGCGTGTCTTTTCCCCCGTCGTCTTGTCTGTGTAGGCCGCGGAGGAGCCGGTGTGCGCGTATTCGGCCCGGACGAGGATGTGTTCGCTGTCGTACCAGAAGCCGGCGGCGTAGCGCGTCATGGGGATATAGTCCTTCGAAACCGTGTTGTTGGTGTATTCGCCCCAGTTCACCGAGCCTGAAATGCGCAGCTCCCTGAGAGGGAAGAACGTGAGGCGCGCCACGATGTCTTTCGACTTGTTGTCGTCCGAACGGTTCATCTGCGAGCCGTTGAAGAGGGCGAGGTTGTAGGTGAGCATGTCCCAGCCGTCGCGGTGCAGGAACGCGCCCGTGGCTTGCAGGCCGCAGTCGCGTCCGTAGGTGTTGTAGCCCGACACGGCGTTGCGGCAGACCATTTTGAGAATGGCGTGCGAGAAGTTGGGGACTTCGAGCGTGCCGGGCGAGATGTCGTAATTCTCGATGGTCAGCGGAACGGGGAACTGACCGGCCCAGATGTGTATCTGGGGGCGGATTTTGGCCCGCAGGTACATGTCCTGCACGGTGATGAGCGCCTTGCCCTGCTGGTCGGCCGAGCTGGAGAAGCCCTCGAACTGCATCTTGTAGTCGAACGTGCGGGAGATGTCGCCCGTGAGGATCAGACGCATGCGCTTGACGTTGAACGACGACGAATTTTTGCCGTCCGTTCCCCCGACGTTGGTCTGGTAGGTGTAGCCGATCTGTGCATAGCCCGAAAATTTGGGCAGCGCGGCGAGAATCTTCTCGAACCGGGTGATCTTCTTCGAGACCTCTTCCGGCGAAGCGGCGTCGTTGGCGTCGTCGATCTCGGCGGCGCTTGTTCGGGGTGCCGGTCGTGTGCCGGAGCCTTCCGGGGCGGGTTGTGCGGGGAGCGTCTGCGCGGCCGCCGGGAGACTCAGTGCGGCGGTGAACAGCAGTGCGGATAGTAAGCGTTTTTTCATGGCTGACTGGTTATGTCGGTTAATAAGCGTCGGACAGCAAACTGTTTGCAGGGGATCGGGGAACTCTTTTGCATAGAATATGCCATTTTTCCGGGGCGCACGTTCTTGTGTCCGTACCGGAAAGAAACGAAACCATTTCGTTGAGCCGGGCGCGGCCGGGCTTGCTCCAATCGCCGGGACGCTGAATTTTTATCGGTAGATGGTGCGGAATTCCGAATTTTTTGCTAACTTTACCTAAGAATTTGTGAATAAAGAGTAGAATCGGCGAAATGAAACAAAATGAATCGTCCCTGCTGCACGACAAGCTGAAGGAATACTTCGGCTTTTCGTCGTTCAAAGGGAATCAGGAGGCTGTGATCCGCAATGTGCTGGAGGGAAACGATACGTTCGTGCTTATGCCGACGGGCGGCGGAAAGTCCCTGTGCTACCAACTGCCCGCCCTGATCATGGACGGCGTGGCGATCGTCATTTCACCGCTTATCGCGCTGATGAAGAATCAGGTGGACGCCATGCGCACCTTCTCGGCCGATTCGGGGATCGCCCATTTCCTCAACTCGTCGCTCAACAAGACCGCCGTGGCGCAGGTGCGCGCCGACGTGCTGTCGGGAAAGACCAAGCTGCTCTATTTCGCCCCTGAGTCGCTGACCAAGGAGGACAACGTGGCTTTCCTGCATAAGATAAAGGTGTCGTTCTACGCCATCGACGAGGCGCACTGCATCTCGGAGTGGGGGCACGACTTCCGGCCGGAGTACCGCCGCATCCGTCCGATCATCAACGAAATCGGTCCTGCGCCGCTGATCGCCCTGACGGCGACCGCCACGCCCAAGGTGCAGCTGGACATTCAGAAGAATCTGGGCATGTCCGACGCGTCGGTCTTCAAGTCGTCGTTCAATCGCCCGAACCTCTATTACGAAATCCGGCCCAAGCACAACGTGGACCGCGACATCATCCGCTTCATCAAGCAGAACGAGGGCAAGAGCGGCATCATCTACTGCCTGAGCCGCAAGAAGGTCGAGGAGCTGACCGAACTGCTCGTGGCCAACGGCATCAAGGCGCTGGCCTACCACGCCGGCATGGACGCCGCGACGCGCGCCGCCAATCAGGACCATTTCCTGATGGAGCGCGCCGACGTGATCGTCGCCACGATCGCATTCGGCATGGGCATCGACAAGCCCGACGTGCGTTATGTGATCCATTACGACATACCCAAGTCGCTCGAAGGCTATTATCAGGAGACGGGCCGCGCCGGCCGTGACGGCGGCGAAGGCTACTGCCTGACTTTCTACAGTTACAAGGACATTCAGAAACTCGAAAAGTTCATGCAGGGCAAGCCCATCGCCGAACAGGAGATCGGCAAACTGCTGCTGCAGGAGACGGTGTCCTACGCCGAGAGTTCGATGTGCCGCCGCAAGACGCTGCTGCACTACTTCGGCGAGGAGTATACGGAGGAAAACTGCGGCAACTGCGACAACTGCCGCAATCCGCGTCCAAAGATCGACGCCAAGGCCGCGCTGAAGATGCTGCTGGAGGCTCTGCGCGACATCGGCGACAAGTTCAAGGGCGACTATCTGGTGAATGTGCTGACGGGCAAGACCACGGCGCTGATAAAGAGCTACGGACACAACAAGAGCAAGTGGTTCGGCGCAGGCGCCGAGCACGACGCCAGCTTCTGGGGCGCCGTCCTGCGTCAGGCGCTCATCCTCGGACTGGTGGACAAGAATATCGAGAATTACGGACTGATCTCGGTGAACCGCAAGGGCGAGAATTTCATCGCCATGCCGTTCCCCGTGACGGTGACGCTCGACCACAATTACGACGAGGAGGAGCGGGAGGCCGAGGCCGTGGCTCCGATGGGCAAGGGCGGCGCTGCGGACGAGGAGCTGTTCTCGATGCTCAAGGACCTGCGCAAGAAGGTCGCCAAGCAGCACGGACTGCCGCCGTTCGTCATCTTTCAGGACCCGTCGCTCGAAGATATGGCTGTGCAGTACCCGATCACCCTCGAAGAGATGCAGAACATTACCGGCGTCGGCGTGGGCAAGGCCCGCAAGTTCGGCGAGGAGTTCATCAAGCTGATCAAGGCCTATGTCGAGGAGAAGGAGATCATCCGCCCGCAGGACATGATCGTCAAGTCGGTCGGCAACAAGTCGGGCAACAAGATCTTCATCATCCAGTCGATCGACCGGAAGATGGATTTCGAGGACATCGCCCGTGCCAAGGATCTCGACTTCGACGAACTGCTGACCGAGATCGAGGGAATCGTCAATTCGGGCACGAAGCTCGACATCTCCTATTACCTCCGGGAGTTTATGGACGAGGACAAGATCGAGGACATATACCTCTATTTCAAGGAGGACGCCGAGAGCGACTCGCTCGATGCGGCCATCGACGAACTGGGGGCCGACTATACCGAGGAGGAGATACGTCTGGTGCGTATCAAATTCATGTGCGAGCAGGGTAACTGACGCCCTGTACCGACCTGCTGTCCCGCGGCTGTTGCGTCACTGTTCCGAGGAATGGACTAACTTAACAAATACGCCTATGAACAAAAAGACTTTTACTGTTGCCGTGATTTTCCTGATTGTGACGCTCGTGTGGCTCGGTGTCAATATATTCTGGGCTTTGTCGAACAAAAACTGTATTTTCGACCTGATCGTGGCGGTGCTGTTCGCACTGGCCGGCGCGGGTATGGTGTACAACGAATGCCATAAGCGCAAGTGCAGGCACCTCGACGAGGTGAACCGGCACCAGATTCCCTGACGGAAGGGGGCTTTGCAGCGGTTGCGGAGTGTCGATGCCGTGTTTCTTCCGGCAGGGCGACGCAGTTGTTTTGTGGCGTATGGCGCGCGGGGAAGAGGACGATCGGTGCGCGCGGGTCCGTGCAGCGGTTTTGCGTGCGGTTTTGTGTGCCGGTCCGTGCGGCGCGGCGGTTGCGGCGGCCGGCGCCCGGAGTCGGAAACGTGTAAAATAAGGAGTGATATGAGGAAAACGAATGTTATGCAGATCCTCCGCCTCGTGATGATGATCGCGGCGGTCGCGGGCGTGATTTACGCGCTGGAGTATATGGAACGGGGCATTGCCGTCTGGTTCTGGATTACGCTGCTGGGCGTGGGTTTCGTGGGCCTGCTCTACACGTTCCGCCTGACGCAGCGTCGCCTGCGGCTCGAACGCCGGGCCAAAGAGCGGCAGGAAAAGAAGAAATCGCGTAAACAAAAACGCTGAGAGTTATCCGCCGGACATTGCGCCCGGCGGATTTTTTTTGGAGAGGGCTGAGGCGGAGGGCCGGGAACTTCGGAAAATTTTCCGGAAGATCGAGGCGGTTGTCTTGGCCGGGAATTTTCGGAAGCTGCAGGGTCCCTATTCGCCGGGCGATGCGCACGCCTTCATTACGCCCCCCCCCGCCGGAGGATTTCGCCGTAGTGATCGGCGGCAAAGCCGTGGGCGGCATCGGGTTGGCGCCGTGGGCGGCATCGGGTTGGCGCCGTGGGCGGCATCGGGTTGGCGCCGTGGGCGGCATCGGGTTGGCGCCGTGGGCGGCATCGGGTTGGCGCCGGGGACGGATGTCGGATCGGGGCTGTCGGATCGGGGCTGTCGGATCGGGGCTTCGTACCGGGGCTTCGTACCGGGGCTTCGTACCGGGGTCTCGTACCGGGGACGGGGCGTTATGACCGCCGCCGTGGCGCGGGCCGCGGAGTGGGTTTTCGCAAATACCCCGATAATTCGTATCTTTGCCGCCGCATACGTCTCGAATCCCGCTTCGCAGCGGGTGCTGGACAAAGCCGGATTCCGTTTCGTGGGGACGATGCACCGCGCTTTTGTCGGGAACGGAGCGTTCGTGGACGGCTGTTATTATGAATTGCTGAAATAGAATGAGTGAAGTAAGGGCTAAAAAGGCGCTGGGCCAGCATTTTCTGGTCGATCTGAATATTGCGCGCAAAATCTGCGACTCACTTTCGGGCGGAGAGATCCGGCTGCGGACAGCTCCTGCTGTTGCCGCTCTTCCCGGAGCGGACGGGCAGGCTGCGGCTGGGAGAGGACCGGAGGAGCCGGCGACGGCCGTAATCATTGCAGCGAAAAGAGGGACCGGAAACGCTGCCGAGATGGGTGCAGCGGCCGCAACCGGGGATGCCGCAGTCGCAGTCGATGGCCGGACGGCGGAAATTGCTGCCGGGCCGGATGTCGCTGCGGGTGCCGGACCAGATGTCGTGCAGAGTACGGAACCGGGTGTCGCGGCGGGTGCCGGGCGGGATGTTGCGCAGGAGACAGGGCCGGAGGGTGTGTCGGGTATAGAGCCGGATGTTACGCCGGATGCCGGGCAGGGGGCGAAAGCTGCCGGGCGCTGCGACGTGCTGGAGGTCGGGTGCGGCATGGGCGTGCTGACGCAGTTTCTGCTCAGGCGCGACGACATCGTCACCTACGGGGCCGAGATCGACCCGGAAAGCGTCGAATACCTGCATGCGCATTACCCCGAATTCACGCCGCGTCTGATGGAAGGCGACTTCCTGAAGATGAACCTGCGCGAACTGTTTCCCGGAGGGCTGAAAATCATCGGCAATTTTCCCTACAATATCTCTTCGCAGATATTCTTCAAGGTGCTGGAGAACCGCGATCTGGTGCCTGAATGCGTCGGCATGATCCAGAAGGAGGTCGCCGTGCGGCTGGCCGAACCTCCCGGCTCGAAGGAGTACGGCATTCTTTCGGTGCTTTTGCAGGCGTGGTACGACATCGAATATCTTTTTACGGTCAACGAGACGGTTTTCAATCCGCCGCCCAAGGTCAAGAGCGCGGTGATCCGCCTGCGCCGCAACGGCGTCGAGCGGCTCGCCTGCGACGAAACGCTGTTCGTGAAGGTCGTGAAAGCCTCCTTCGGACAGCGGCGCAAGATGATCCGCAACTCGCTGCGGTCGGTATTCGGCAATTTCGGCGGCGCGGAGCATCCTTTCTTCACGCAGCGCGCCGAACAGCTTTCGGTCGCCGACTTCGTGGAGCTGACCGACTGGGTTGCGGCGAACAGAACGTAGCCGTTCGGAGTCCGTGCGCCGTGCACCGCGCATGATGCGTCTGCGGTCATACGTTGTGCGGTCGTACGCCTGCGACCATGTGTCATGTGTCTGCATTGAAACCAAAAGCATCCCGTTGAGGGATGCTTTTGGTCTATATGCGGATTTCGTATCGGCGGGGTCTTCCGCTTACTGTTCTGTCTGTGCGCTGCTGCGGCCGCCGGGGTGAAATTCGGCTGTGCGTCACTGGCGATCCGCCTTTTCTTCCGGGGCCTGCCGCTCCTCCGGGATGGGGTCGCCTGCGATGACGGTCACCAGATCCTCGCGCGCGAGGTATTTCTGCGCCAGACGCTGTACGTCGGCGGGCGTCATGGCCTGTATGCGGCGGATGTTTTCGCCGATGACGGTGTGGTCCCGGCCGCAGAGGATGTTTTCGATCGTGACGTCGGCGATGCCGAACGGACCGTCGAGAATGCGCATCATTTCGCCGATCATGATGTTCTTGACCAGCGAAAGTTCCTCGTCGGGCATCGGCTCCGTGCGCAGCCGTTCGATTTCGGCGTAGATCTCCCGCAGGGCGTCGCGCGTGACGTCGGTGCCGACCTGCGTTGCGACGGCGAAGTAGCCCGCCTGTTCGAAATTGACCATGGCGGCCACCACGCCGTAGGTGTAGCCGCGCTCTTCGCGCAGGTTCTGCATCAGGCGCGATCCGAAGTAGCCGCCCAGCACCGACGCCACGACCTGCATGCCCAAGAAGTCGGGATGCTGGCGCGGGAAGAGCATGCGTCCGATGCGGATCGAAGACTGCACGGCGCCGGGGTGTTCGACGAAGGCTTCGTGCCGGGTTACGGGCGCCGGAAACGGCGTCCCGGTTTCGGACTCCGACCGCGGCAGCCGCTCCGCGAGGGCGGCCACGGCTTCCCGTTCCTGCTCGCCGATGCGTCCGCTGCACACCACGAAGCCGTTGGCGGCCGTGTAATGGCGGGCGTAGAATTCCGCGACGTCGGCCCGCGTCAGGCGGTCGTAATCGTTTTCGTCGGCCGAAATGCCGTAGGGGTGTTCGGGACCGAACATCGTCCGGGCGAACGCTTCGCGGGCTTCGACGTCCACTTTCGTACGCTCGATGGCCAGCCGCTGTTTGCGCTTGGCGCAGTAGGTGCGCAGCTCCTCCTCCGGAAATGTCGGATGCAGGAGCACCTGCTCGGCCACGGCCAGCGTCTGTCCGAAGAATTTGGAGAGCGTGCAGAAGCTGATATAGGCGTAGTCCCGGTCGATGTTGACGTCGAAATAGGAGCCGTAATAGTCGAGCTGTTCGGCGATCTGCTGCGCCGTCATGTCGCGCGTGCCTTCTGCGAGCATGTTCGCCGCGGCCGATGCCGAGAAGGGAACCCGCTGCACGGCCGATCCGGCGCGGAACACGAAGGTGATGCGCAGCACTTCGAAGTCGTCCGAGGCGAGCGTGTAGAGCGTGGCGCCGTTGGCGAGCGTCGTCTTTTCGGCCTGCGGGACCTCGACGGTCGCGGGTATTACGAGAGGCGGTTGTGTCATTTGCTTGCTTTGTAAATGAGGGTGGAACAGTTTTCGGGCCGGAACGTGCGGCGGCTGAAGTCGATGATGTCGTCGGTAGTGACGGCCCGGTAGGCCGCAACCTCGCGGTTGACGAGCGGCAGGTCGCCCAGCATCTCGTAGAAGCCGAGGTTCATCGCCTTGTTCATTACGTTCAGTTCGCCGAAGAGCGTGTTGGCTTCGAACTTGTTTTTGACCTTCTCGACCTCGTAATCCGTCGCAGGCCGGGTCCGGAGCGCTTCGATTTCGGCGCGGAAGGCCGCTTCGGCCTGTTCGGGTGTCGTCTCCGGCAGGAGCTGGCCCGTGAAGACGAAGAGTCCGGGATCGACGTCGCCCGAAATGTAGGCGTTCACCGACGAGAGCAGCCGCTGCTCCTTGACCAGATGGGTGTAGAGCCGCGCCGAGTCGCCGCCGGCCAGCAGGTCCGACACGAGGTCGGCGATGTAGAAGTCGGGCGAGGTGCGTCCGCCCATGTGGAAGGCCAGCGAAACCGTCGTGGCGGGGACGTCGCGCTCGGCGACCTCGCGGCGTGGTGCGGTCTGGACCGGTTCCTGACGGATGTGGTCCGGGGCCGCAGGCCGGTTGGCGAGCGGCTCGAACCACTTTTCGGCCAGATCGAGCATCTTCTCTTCGTCAATGTCGGCCGAGATCGAAAGAATGGCGTTCGAAGGGCGGTAGTGGGCGCGGTAGAAGGCCTGCACCTCGTCGGGCGTCGCTTGGGCGATATGTTCGGGCGTCAGCCCGATGGTGGCCCAGCGGTAGGGGTGGACCTTGTAGGCCAGCGCCCGCAGCAGCATCGGCTGGTCGCCGTAGGGCTGGTTGAGGTAGCGCTGGCGGAACTCCTCGATCACCACGCGCTTCTCGGTTTCGAGTTTTTCGGGCGTGATGTCGAGCCCCTCCATGCGGTCGCTTTCGAGCCACAGGGCCGTCTCGACGTTGTCTTTCGGCAGGGTGATGTAGAAATCGGTATAGTCGTTGTTGGTGAAGGCGTTGTTGTCGCCGCAGGCCATCTGCACCGGCAGGTCGAAGTTGGGTATGCGGCGCGTACCGCGGAACATGAGGTGTTCGAACAGATGCGCGAACCCCGTGCGTTCGGGATTTTCGTTGCGTGCGCCTGCTTTATAGAGGATGTTTACCGCGGCGAGCTTCGAGACCGGGTCGCGGTTGACGACGACCGTGAGTCCGTTCGCCAGTATTTTCTTTTTGTATTCGATCATATGGCTGCAAAGATAGTAAAAAAGCGGCGGCAGGAATAGTAGTGACGCCTCATTTGTTTGATGGATTCTGTGACTATGAAGTTTGGGGATTGTGAATCCATAAATCCTGCCGCCGCATATGGCCCGGTGTGCTGCGGCAGGAAAACGGGAAGAGTGCTGCCGAATCTGCGGACCCTACGGCTCTGGTAAGCCTTCAATCCCACAAATTACAGCACGCACCCTTCGGGGTACGACGGATATTGCGGGATTGCAAAAAATTTACCAGATTTTAGGGTCCCAATACATCGTTGACATATGACGATATGTAAAGAACGAATTCGGGGAACAAAAGTAGAAAAATTTTCCCGATCTGCAATTGCACTGCCCGAACAACCCATCCGTTAAACCCGAATTTGCTCAATGCAAGCTGTTTTGCGTTATTTTGGCACGGAATGGAATGTGCGTCTGTTCTGGAGCCGGGAGACGCTCCCCGGAGGAGGCGCGGCGGAGCGCCGGAAAGTGTGCCGCCGTGGTAACGCGCTATGGGTAAACCGGTTTTGCAACTCCGTGATTTACGCAGGTTTGTGTTAAAAAATTAACAACCTTGAGTGTTATTCCGCTAACACCCCGAATGGTAAAAATTCCTGATTTTTTGTTCTGAAATCGGACTGTTATTTCCGCCGGATTTGCTATCTTTGCAACGCATTCTGTCCTGAATTCAGAAAACACACACAATATCATCTAAAATTTTAACAAAATGGCAGAAAAGAAATTTATCACGTGTGACGGTAATTACGCTGCGGCGCATGTTGCATACATGTTCTCGGAAGTTGCGGCGATTTACCCCATCACGCCCTCCTCGACCATGGCCGAGCTCGTGGACGAGTGGGCCGCACAAGGTCGTAAAAATATTTTCGGCGAAACGGTGAAAGTCGTGGAGATGCAGTCCGAGGCGGGCGCCGCAGGCGCTGTGCACGGTTCGCTCCAGAGCGGCGCCCTCACTTCGACGTTTACCGCGTCGCAGGGCCTGCTGCTGATGATTCCGAATATGTACAAGATCTCCGGCGAGCTGCTTCCCGGCGTGTTCCACGTGTCGGCCCGCGCGCTGGCCGCGCAGTCGCTGTCTATTTTCGGCGACCATCAGGACGTCATGGCGACCCGCCAGACCGGATTCGCGATGATCGCCACCTCGTCCGTACAGGAGGTGATGGACCTCGCGGGCGTGGCGCACATCGTGGCGCTCAAGTCGCGCGTGCCGTTCCTGCACTTCTTCGACGGTTTCCGTACCTCGCATGAGATCCAGAAGATCGAGCTGATCGACGAAGCCGCCCTGACGGCGATGCTCGACCGCGACGCGCTGAAGGCCTTCCGCCAGCGTGCGCTCAACCCCGAACACCCCGTGACGCGCGGTACGGCCCAGAACCCCGACATCTATTTCCAGACCCGCGAAGCCGCCAACACCTTCTACGACGCCGTGCCCGACATGGTCGCAGACGCGATGCGCGAGATTTCGAAGATCACCGGCCGCGAGTACAAGCCCTTCGTATACTACGGAGCCGCAGACGCCGAGAACATCGTGATCGCGATGGGTTCGGTGACCGAGACCCTCAAGGAGACGGTCGATTACCTGAACGCCAAAGGCGGGAAGGTGGGTGTCGTGACCGTTCACCTCTACCGTCCCTTCTCGGTGAAATACATGATGGAGGTGCTGCCCGAAAGCGTGAAGCGCATCTGCGTGCTGGACCGCACCAAGGAGCCGGGAGCCAACGGCGATCCGCTCTACCTCGACGTGGTGGAGGCTTTCGCCACCTGCCCGTGCAAGAACAAGCCGCTCATCATCGGCGGCCGTTACGGTCTTTCGTCGAAGGACACCACGCCGGCGCAGATGCTGGCCGTGTTCACGAACCTCGCGGCCAACGAACCCAAGAACCAGTTCACGGTGGGTATCGTGGACGACGTGACGTTCCGTTCGCTGCCCGTGGGCGAGGAGATCTCGCTGGCCAAGCCCGGCACGTTCGAAGCGCTCTTCTTCGGTCTGGGCGCCGACGGTACGGTGGGCGCCAACAAGAACTCGATCAAGATCATCGGCGGCACGACGAACAAATACTGTCAGGCATACTTCTCCTACGACTCGAAGAAATCGGGCGGCTACACCTCGTCGCACCTGCGTTTCGGCGACCTGCCCATCACTTCGCCCTATCTGGTCACCACGCCCGACTTCGTGGCCTGCCACGTGCCTTCGTATGTGGACAAGTACGACGTGCTCAAGGGCCTGAAGGCCGGCGGCTCGTTCCTGCTCAACTCGGTGCACGACGCCGCTACGACCTGCGAGACGCTGCCCGCGCACATGAAGGCTTACCTCGCCAAGAACAAGATCAACTTCTATATCATCAACGCCACGAAGATCGCCGCCGAGCTGGGACTGGGTTCGCGCACCAACACGATCATGCAGTCGGCGTTCTTCAAGATCGCCAACGTCATTCCGTTCGACAAGGCCGTCGAGCAGATGAAGAAGGCGATCCAGAAGTCCTACGGCAAGAAGGGCGAGGATATCGTCAACATGAACTATGCGGCCGTGGACGCCGGCGGCGATGCCGTCGTTAAGGTCGAGATTCCTGCCGAGTGGGCTTCGATCGAGGACAAGGGCTTCGTGCATGTTTCGGACGCTTCGTGTCCCGAATTCGTGCGCAAGATCGTCGAGCCGATCAACGGCCTGAAGGGCGACGACCTGCCCGTATCGGCCTTTACGGGCCGTGAGGACGGTACGTGGGAGAACGGTACGGCCGCCTACGAGAAGCGCGGCATCGCCGTGAACGTGCCCGAATGGAAGATCGAGAACTGTATCCAGTGCAACCAGTGCGCCTATGTCTGCCCGCACGCCGTGATCCGTCCGTTCCTCGCAACGGAGGCCGAAGCTGCCGCTTCGGGCGTAGAGTGGAAGCAGGGTCTGGGCGAGACGAAGGACTACAAGTTCCGCATCCAGATTTCGCCGCTCGACTGTACGGGCTGCAGCAACTGCGTGGACGTTTGCCCCGCCAAGGAGAAGGCGCTGGTGATGAAACCGCTCGAATCGCAGCTGCCCCAGCAGAGGAATTGGGATTATATCGTAAAGAACATCGGCTACAAGCAGGTCGTGGACAAGACCAAGAGCGTCAAGAACCTGCAGTTCGCGCAACCGCTCTTCGAGTTCTCAGGCGCCTGCGCAGGCTGCGGCGAGACTCCCTATATCAAGGCTATTTCGCAGCTGTTCGGCGAGAAGATGATGGTGGCCAACGCCACGGGCTGTACCTCGATTTATTCGGGTTCGGCTCCTTCGACGCCGTACTGCACCAATGACAAGGGACAGGGTCCCGCATGGGCCAACTCCCTCTTCGAGGACAACGCCGAGTTCGGTCTGGGTATGCACGTGGGCGTCGAGAAACTCCGCGACCGTATTCAGGAGTCGATGGAGCAGGCGATCGCAGGCTGCACGAAGTGCTCGGACGAGCTGAAGGGCGTCATGCAGGAGTGGATCGCCGCGCGCGGTTCGTCGGCCAAGTCGGCCGAGGTTTCGGCCCGCCTGATCCCGATGATGGAGGCCTGCGGCTGCGACTACTGCAAGGACATTCTCGAAATGAAGGACTGGCTGGTGAAGAAGTCGCAGTGGATCATCGGCGGCGACGGCTGGGGTTACGACATCGGCTTCGGCGGCGTGGACCACGTGCTGGCTTCGGGTCTGGATGTGAATATTCTGGTCGTGGATACCGAGGTTTACTCGAATACCGGCGGTCAGTCGTCGAAATCGACGCCCGTGGGCGCCGTCGCCAAGTTCGCGTCGGCCGGTAAGCGTATCCGCAAGAAGGATCTCGGCGCTATTGCCATGACCTACGGTTACGTATACGTGGCGCAGGTTTCGATCGGCGCGTCGCAGATGCAGCTCTTCAACGTGCTGAAGGAGGCCGAGGCTTATCCCGGACCGTCGCTCGTGATCGCTTACGCGCCGTGTATCAACCACGGCATCAAGGGCGGCATGACGCGCACGCAGACCGTGGGCAAGGAGGCCGTATCCTGCGGCTACTGGCACCTGTGGCACTATAATCCGCAGCTCGAAGAGCAGGGCAAGAATCCGTTCGTGATGGACTCGAAGGAACCCGACTGGTCGAAGTTCCGCGACTTCCTGATGAAGGAGGTGCGTTACACTTCGCTCAAGAAGTCGTTCCCGGCCGAGGCCGAGGAGCTGTTCGCTGCCGCTGAGGAGAACGCCAAGTGGCGTTACAACAGCTACCAGCGTCTTGCCAAGATGGAGTACTGATCTGTATGACAGCTATGTGAAAGGCCGCGGCATTGTGCCGCGGCTTTTTTTTTGTTGGCGGGCCGTATCGCGTCCGGCGTCGTATCGCTTGCATGGATAGGATAAAGCATAAAAAGAAATGATTGTAATTGCTTTTTATTGCTTATTTAATATCTATTCTTTATATTCGTTTCGAAATCACCTTAAAACTAATTCGAAATGAAAAAACTATCCGTATGTCTGCTGACGGCCGTGCTCTGCTGTTGGTGCGCGACGGCGTTCGGCTGGGGGAAAATCGGCCACGATGCGATCGCCGACATCGCCGAATGCAACCTGACGCCCAAAGCCAAGAAAAACATCGAAAAGTATCTCGGCGGCCGTTCGATCGTCTATTATGCCTCGTGGATGGATCAGGTCCGCCACACGCCGGCCTACAGGCACACCAACACGTGGCACACCAACAAGGTCGATGCCGGGGGAATCTACGTGCCCGATCCCGAAGGCGACGCGATGACTTTTCTGGACGACTGCATTGCGAAAGTGGAAGATTACCGCAATCAAAACGATTCGACGGTGACGGTCTCGATCCGCTTTATCGTACATCTCGTCGGCGACATGCACTGTCCGGGGCACGTGAAATATCCGTGGTACAAGAGTTTCAAATTCACGCTCAGCGGCAAGGAGTACGGCCTGCATAATTATTGGGACGAGTGGGCGCTTACGCTGAGCAACAAGTGGCATTATCTGGAATACGGGCACCAGCTCGACCGCTGTTCGAAGCGGGAAAAACGCGATATCGCCGAAGGCACGCCCCGCGACTGGCTGGCCGACAGCGCCCGCGAGTGCCGCGTGATCTACGACTGGACCAAGGCCGGTCAGACGCTTTCGTACGAGGAGGCGCGCGACTTCATCATTTTCTCGTACGAGTTCGCCGAGGCGCAGGTGCTGAAAGCCGGATACAGGTTGGCGGCGCTGCTGAACCGCTTGTTCGGATAAGGCGGTTGCGGCCGCACGTTGCGCCGCCGGGAATGCCGCCCGCTTTTCGGTGCGATTTCCGGGGCGGCGGTGCGTCCGAGTTGTGGTTCGTACGGATGGCGGTTCGGAATCCGTCCGGCGACCTGAAATCTGTCCGGGATGACGGCCTGAAATTCCTCCGGGAAGCGGTCCGGGATTTGTCCGGACGGTGGGGCGGAATCCCTCCGAATGGCAGTCTGAAACTCCTTCGGGAAGGCGCCCGAAATAGGTTCGGACGACAGTCCGGAATCTGTCCGAGCGGATGGTTCGAAAACCGTTCGGTCGGCGGGCTGTCAGGAGATTCGTTCGAAAACCGTTCGGGGATTCGTTCGAAATCCGTCCGGGCGGCGAAACGGCTTCGGCCGCGGCATCAGTGCCGCGGCCTTTTTTGTGTTCCGGCGATTCGGTTCGTGATGAAAAATTTGCTGCCCGTTTGAAAAATCCCCCCCCCGAATGAATTTATTTGTTCATAATCGGCCCCGGAGATAACTTTGCCGCACATTTGAATTAACACTATCTAATCTCGCTTATGAAAAATCTCTTGCACAAAATTGCGTCCGTGTTTGTCGTGTGCGCTGCTTTGGCCGCCTTTACGGCTTGTAACGATGACGACGGAAAGGTGAAGAAACCGCAGGTATCGTCCGAATTGGTGGGCAGCTATATGCCGCACTATTTTAAAGAAGTGCCCGACGAGGGGGGCGGTGAGCCTTCGAGGTTTTATCTGGAAGTAGCCGCTGCATGGACGGATCCGGATAATATTCCCGGTATCGATCTCTCTGCGAGCATGGATATGCCTGCCGGTTCGTTCATAATGCCGTTCAATACCATCTTGGATTTGGTGTCGGCCATCGGTTCGCAATTCGTGTCGAGCGGTCTGGTTCAGCTCGATCTGCATAGCGACGGCTTGTTTGCAGCCAAGTACCATGAAGTGGTGGTCGAGGAGGGGGCCGACATCATGACGACGATCTTCTCGCCGACGTTCGCCGAGGCCGTATCGGTATTTCCGAGTGCCGAGACCGCCGCTGTCCTGCCCGAAGGCGCGCTGAGTTTCTATACGGAGTCGAACCTGTTCTTCGCTGCCGTCAGCAAGGATTTCATCCGGGCGATCGAGAAGCAGGAGGGGATGGAGATTCTTTCCGAGATCGACAAGATGCTCGGCGCTTATAAGGGGTTGAGTGTCGTTTCGACCGACAGCCATTACGCCATTCCGTTCAAGTATACCTTCGAGGGCGGCGTGCTTCGCCTTTATGTGGACCGCGCCATGATGCTGCCCTATGTCAAGCTGTTCAAGGACGTGCTCGGCGGGCTGGGACTCGATCCGTCGCAGATGATGGGACTCGATCCCGCCGTCATTCTCGACGATCTGTTCAACGCAACGACGGAACTGCAGATCGCGGTTTATCTGAAAAAAATGTAATTCCTGAAAAATGTAATTCGGGGCTTTGCCCGATTTGCGGCCATCCGGAGCGATTTGTTCCGGATGGCTTTTTTTGCGGGGGCCGCCTAAGACCTGCCTGTGTGAAGACCTGCCTGTGTTTTTTGTCGCCGGGTTTGCTTATCCGGCCGGGAATTGCTAACTTTGGGGCGCATAAGAGTCGACGCCGTCAGGTTTTGTGCGGTTTTTGCACGCGGCGTTCTGTTATTAACTTATATGTATTTATGATGAAAAAGTATTTTGCAGCCGCAGCGCTGCTCGTTACGATGGCCGCGTGCGGAAGCGCCGCGCAGGACAAGACGCTCGAAGGTACGACTTGGAAACTCGCCAAAATGGAGTCGATTCCGGCGACGGCGATCAATCAGGAGACGGATTTCTTCACGCTGGAGTTCAATGCCGCCGACACGATGGTCGCCGGACGCACCAACTGCAACCGTTTCTTCGGCCGCTATGAGCTGAAGGGCAAGAAACTCGAATTCGAGAATATGGGCATGACCCGGATGGCCTGCCCCGACATGCAGTACGAAGATGCGTTCGTCAAGATGCTCGACGACGTGGACCGTTTCGAAATCAAGGGTTCGGAGCTGACCTTCTTCGACGACGACAAGTCGCTGGCCGTATTCAAGGCCGTCGAAAAAGAGCCTGCGAAGAAGTAGTTTCGCCGGCGCGGATAATTTGCGGCACTCCTTCTCTGAGGGGCTGCCGTTTTTTTTGTGTTATGCGGCGGAACTGCTCGGTCGGCCGGATGTGCGGAATATGTTGCGGACGGAGAAAGTAAAAAAGAACGGCGGCAGGAAAAAAGTGACGCAACTCTCTTTTGTATGAAGAATCCGATTATCGGAAAGCATCCTGCCGCCGCATATGATTCGATTGCATCGGCAGGAGTGCGGACAAATGGACTCATTTGTGCCAAAGAAGAAAGGGCTGCGCCGAATCCCGACTGCTCTGGGTTCTGGTAAACCTGCGACACCGAAAAACAACGCACACCCTTCCGGGGGCGGTTGTATAGGGTGTCTTCAAAAAATTTACCAGATTTACGCATTATATGTATAGAATGAAAACAACATCCAATAAATTGATAACAAATATCCTGTAAATCAAAGTTTTATAATCTTATTTTTATTTTCGGTTGTTTTCAGTACTTTCAGTAGATTGGCTCTTGTTTGGTGCAATTTTGTTTCTCATTTGTTTCTCAAATTCGATACTTATTCGTATATTTGCAGTAGAAAAAATGAGAAAGGAATCCCTATGGCACGAGTTAAGAATCATACAAAAGTCAAAGAGCCAATTCGTCTTCGGATGAAGTCGCTGAGCAATGGCAGCAAGAGCCTGTATCTGGATATATACCGCGACGGAAAGCGGACATATGAATACCTCAAGATGTATATTATCCCGGAAACGGATAGCAACTCCCGCAGGCAGAATCAGACGACAATGGACGCCGCCAATGCCATCAAGTCGAAGCGTATTATCGAACTGACCAGTAATGAGGCCGGGATTGTATTCCGTAAGGACAAGACTTTCCTGCTGGATTGGATGCAGGTTTATATGGAGGCTCAAGAGAGTGCCGGTAAGAAAGATGGCAGTCAAATCAAGATTGCCATGCGCATACTGAAAGACTATGCCGGAGAAATGGTCACACTGGATCAGATTGACGGGGACTTTTGTCGTGGCTACATCACTTATCTGCTGACGGAATATCATCCGAAAGGCAAGGACATATCGAACTACACGCTTCACAATTATTACCGTGCGTTGAACGGTGCGTTGAACTCTGCCGTCAGGAAGAAAAAGATGAAGGCCAACCCTTTCAACGAACTTGAGAAGTCGGAGAAAATCCGCAAGCCGGAGAGTATGCGGTCGTACATGACCATCGAAGAGGTACAGGCGTTGATTGACACTCCTATGCCCCACGAGGAATACGAGATTGTAAAATGCGCATATCTGTTCTCCTGCTTTTGCGGATTACGCATCAGCGATATAATCAAGCTGAAATGGAATGACGTGTTCGTTGACAGGGGACAGTACCGTTTGGCCGTGTCCATGAAAAAGACCAAAGAGCCTATTTACCTGCCCCTCTCTCCTGAAGCGTTGAAGTGGATGCCGGAACGTGGGGGCAAATCATCAGAAGATAATGTGTTCGACCTGCCGTCCGCCAATACAATCAGAATGCAGCTCAAACCTTGGGCGAAAGCAGCCGGAATCTCCAAGCGGTTCTCCTACCACACCAGTCGCCATACGTTTGCCACCATGATGCTGACGCTCGGAGCGGACTTATATACTGTCTCGAAGCTGCTCGGCCATGCCGATGTGAAAATGACACAGGTGTATGCCAAGATTATCAATAAGAAAAAGGACGAGGCTGTGAATCTTGTAAACGGTTTGTTTCACTAATTGAAGGCATTCTGTGGTCCATGTCTAATTTACAAACATATATTTACGGCATTTCTCCGGTTGTAAATGCAACCGAAGTTAATGCTTCCATCACATATTATAAACTCAAAAAGGTAAATCGACATGAAAAGACCTGAAGACGGCCTTCTCTCTTTTTGGAGGGAGCCAACACCTGCAGCACTTCGCTGCGGACAAGGATGTGGCGAATGAACTTTTCGCCCTGCTTACCGAAGCAAAAACAGTTTATCTCCACGATGTTGTGTTGGGTGGTAAACAGTACCACCGCTATGTGGACGATTTCGTAAACGGACACCGGTACATAGACTGTGACCATGCGGCCTGCCGGAACTGCCACGAAATGAACATCCACATTGTCAAGGGGCTGCTGACCGAGTGCGCCAGTTCCGTCCAGCCCTGCTTTGCCGCACCGGATTTCACGTTTAATGAGTGCATGAAGTTGAAACGGATGTATGACACCTCGGAATCGTTGTCTCCGCTTGGTCCGCCCCGTATCAACCGACCTGCGGCTCTCTCTCTTTCTTTTGGTTGTAATTTTACCCCGGAACAGATGAAAAGTATAGTGGCTTGCGCCAATACTTATCATCTGTTCTGTGTTTCTGTACGCATTGAAGACATGGAGGCTCTCTTCGCCTGCAAGAAGGGCTTTTCCATCCGCGTGAACAATATCCGCCGTGTGGTAATCCTGTTCGATGCGCTTCTTGAAAACTCGTTCATCCAATCTCGGTGGCAGAATGTTCTCGGCAAGGGCGCATTCCTGCAGTCCAAGGACGGGACACGCTCCGTTTCGGTGTCAACCCTGTCTTCCGCGCTGTCATCCATCAAGAACAACATGACATCGGTCGCATACAGCATCCGAAAGGTCATTGATCGGCTGAAAGAATGACAGAAAGTGACAAGAAGCGAAGTATGTGAAAGGTAAAAGCATGAGAGTTACAATGACACGTGCATAGTATCATTCCCCAAATCACGGCATCTTCGTTTACAGGACATACCTTTGACCTCCGTTAGCGCGCTGCATAACGGAGGTTTCATCTCCATTGTCAAAAATCAAACTGTGTTATTATGCCGAATAGAATGACATTCATGGAGCGGATGAGCGGACGGCTCGCCGCCATCGAATCGGTACTGAAGAAATTGGAACCGGTCGAAAGTCTCTTGGAGCGTATTACGCTGCTGGAAAATACCATCTTCACGACCAAGAGAGTTTTCACATTTCAGGAAGCCTGCATGTATATCGGGGTTTCTGAAAGTATGCTGTACAAGCTCACATCGAGCAAGGAGATACCGCACTACAAACCGCGCGGTAAAATGGTTTATTTCGCCAAGGAGGAATTGGACGAATGGCTGTTGCAGAATTATGAACCTACCATGAACGAGGCAGTGCGCAGGGTGACGGAAGCCGCCGCCACAGAACCGTTCCTTAACAAGAGACGCTATGGAAAACGAAAGAAGGATTGACCGCACAACCAGCATGGGGATGGATGAACACCGCCTGTCGGACATCCTCCATGCCTCGCAAATCAAGGCGACGGACATTTATGAGACCCCTCCGCAAATCATCTGGATAGATAACTCAACGATTGCCACGCTCGGCAATTTCAGTGCATCGACTGGCAAGGCGAAATCGAAAAAGACGTTCAACGTCTCTGCGCTTGTCGCCGCATCATTGGCGGGGAAACAAGTATTGAACTACCGTGCACATCTGCCCGAAGGCAAACAGCGTATTCTGTACGTCGATACGGAACAGAGCCGTTTCCATTGCCGCTCGGTATTGGAGCGTATATTGCGGCTGGCCGGGTTGCCCACGACGACCGATCCGGAGAATCTCGATTTTTTCTGCCTGCGTGAATATTCGCCGTCGGTGCGTATCGAGGTCATCGACTATGCGCTGCGCCAACAGAAAGGCTACGGACTGGTCATCATCGACGGCATTCGCGACCTGATGCTCGACATCAATAATGCCGGTGAATCGGTGGAAGTCATCAACCGGATGATGGAATGGTCTTCGAGATACGACCTGCACATCCACTGTGTGCTTCATTTGAACAAAGGGGACAACAACGTGCGCGGACATATCGGAACGGAGATGAGCAACAAGGCGGAGACCGTGCTGGTCATCAGCAAGAGTAACGAGAATCCCGGCATCAGCGAAGTCCATGCGCTCCATATCCGGGAAAAAGAGTTCAAGCCGTTTGCATTTACCATCAATGAAACAGGACTGCCCGTCATTGCGGAAGTACACTCGTTTGGCGAGCCCCCGAAGCCCAAGGCAAGAACGGGGTTTACGGAACTGAGCATCGAACAGCACCGCGAAGCTCTCTCTGCCGCATTCGGGGAAAAGCCCATCCGGGGATTCGACAACCTGCTGCAGAGCCTGATGGTCTCCTACGAGGCAATCGGGTTCAAACGCGGCCGGAGTGTCATGATAAAACTGATGCAATACCTGATAGACAACCTCAAGCTCATCATCAAACGGGACAAGTTGTTCTATTACGACATGACGCCTACCGAGGCCATGCTTTTTGATGAAGAATGAAGTCGTGCGCGGGCTTATATCATTTAGTTTACTTTAGTATTTATATATATAGGGGAAAAACTAAACTAAACCTTTTTTTGAAATCAAGTGAAAGAAAAATAGATGACCATAGCAGAAGCAAAACAAGTACGCATCGTGGATTTTCTGGCACAGCTCGGCCACCATGCACAGCATATAAAATCGGAACAATACTGGTACTTCTCACCGTTACGGAACGAGCGTACCCCGTCGTTCAAGGTGAATGACCGAATCAATGAATGGTACGATTTCGGCGAGGCGACCGGCGGCGACCTGGTGGAACTGGCAAAATACATTTGCCGGACGGACTGCGTGAGCGAGGCACTGGCGTATATCGAGAGGCTTGTGAATGGCGCATCACTACCGAGAACCCGTATGCCGACCGCTCCACCCCGACCGGTGGAGGCTGAAATGAAAGACGTGATCGTGATTCCACTCCGCCATCACGCCCTGTTCTCTTACCTCCAATCCCGGCTTATCGACGCGGACATCGGCCGTATGTATTGCAAGGAGGTGCATTATGAACTGCGAGGCCGTCATTATTTCGCTCTCGCATTCGGCAATACCTCCGGTGGTTACGAGGTGCGCAACGCCTATTACAAGGGATGCCTGAACAACAAGGACATCTCATTGATAAGACATCTGACAGAAGAGACACAGGAAAATGTCTGTGTTTTCGAGGGCTTCATGGATTTCCTTTCCTATATGACACTGAAACTGGCAGGCGACCGAACGGTCTGTCTTGCCATGCCATGCGACTACCTCGTGATGAACTCGGTAAACAACTTGAAAAAGACGCTGGCACGTTTACAGGAATATTCGGTCATCCACTGTTATCTCGACAATGACCTTGCCGGGCAGAGAACCACAGAGACCATTGCCGGGATGTATGATGGACGTGTCAGCGATGAATCCTGCCACTATGCGGAATACAAAGACCTGAACGATTACCTGCGCGGAAAGAAACGCTGATATTCAGTGTTCTCCTTTGCCACCTAAAGCTCTCCACCACGAGAGCTTTTTTTATGCCCCGATTTCTCCATTTCCCTCCATAGAGACTGCAATATAGTACGATTTAATAGTTCGATTTTTGGAAATTACATAAATCTCATTAACGAAATAGATGTTTAATGCTCAATTATTTTATGGTTTTATATTTCGTGCGTTTCTTTGCAAAATCATACTAATACAAATTTTAATATTCATACTAAATACATGAACTCATATTTCATTTTTGCCATCGTCCTGACGGTTGCCTACATCATTTACTACGCCGTCATCATAGCGCATGACATCTACGGGAAAAAGGGGACGGACAAACCGAACGAGGAAGTTTTCGACCTCGGCGCACCGGAAGAGGAAGAGAGTGTGGCTGTCACGGAAAGCGAGACCGGCTTCAGTATCGGTAGCGAGAACTACGAGACGGAAAGTACGGCTACCTCTTCCGAAACATCCCTTGAGGATGTCAAGGACAAACCGGGAACGGCGCAGGAGAAACTGGAACGGCTGAAGGCCGAGGCGGAGGAACAGATGGAAGAGACCACGCCTTACCTGTCGGACGCACGCACGTCGGAGGAGATGTACAAGGCTATGATTTCCAAGGGACGGTTAGACAACCGACCGGAAATAAAGTGGAACCCAATTCAAGACCGGTTGTGAGATGTCGAAAGCTAAAAAGATTCTATGTGCGCTGTGCCTCCCGTTCCCCTACACGACTTTTGCCAAAAGCGGCAGCGTGAACTATAGCTGGGGAGCGGATGCGTTGGCCACGATGCACGACTTCGTGGTGACGATGATGCTCTATGTCCAGTATATCTGTTGCGCTATCGCCGGAGTTTACGTCATCGTGTCCGTCTGTCAGATATACATCAAGATGAACACGGGCGAGGACGGCATCACCAAGTCGATAATGACGCTTGTAGGTGCGTGCCTGTTCCTGATCGGGGCATTCTATGTTTTCCCGGTTTTCTTCGGCTACCGCATATAACCTTACTTGTATCAGGTCGCAGACAAATAAAGTATTCACTAAAAAAGTAAACGTATGTTTCAGAAAACCAAACAACTGTGCCGCAAGGCATTCGGATTCGTCAACGGAATCCCTACCAAAGTAATGATGTTCTCCTTCATGCTGCTGTCCGGCATGGTGGCGAAAGCGCAGAACTCCGCAGGCGACTATTCCGCCGGTACGAGCGCATTATCCACTGTCGCGGAGGAGATTGCCAAGTATGTGCCTATTATGGTGAAATTGTGCTACGCCATTGCCGGCGTTGTGGCCATCGTGGGTGCAATCTCGGTATATATCGCCATGAACAACGAGGAGCAGGACGTCAAGAAGAAGATCATGATGGTCGTGGGAGCCTGTATCTTCCTCATTGCGGCGGCCAAGGCGTTGCCTCTGTTCTTCGGTATTGCCGCTTAAACATCAAGGATAAGTATGAAAGGCAAGGACGAACGCTATCCGGACTACCCGCTGTTCAAGGGACTGCAACGGCCTCTTGAGTTTTTGGGCATCCAAGGCCGGTATATATATTGGGCGGCGGTGACGACGTGCGGAGCCATTGTCGGCTTTGTCGCCGCCTACTGCCTGCTCGGTTTCATTGCCGGGCTTGTCGTGCTGGCAGCCGTCGTATCGGCCGGTATCGTGCTCATCCTCCTCAAACAGCGGAAAGGACTGCATAGCAAGAAGGTCGTTCCGGGTGTGTATGTGTATGCCCACTCGCGCAAGATCTGACGAAAGAAAAACCATCACGGCAATGTGCATGGCTTTATTGATTGTTGAACGCGGGCGGGTTTGTCTTGAAGCAAGGCGAACCTGCCCCTATTTAATTACACGTATATCGAAATGACCCTATACATCATTTTATGTTTTGTCGCTTTGTGCGCGGGTATGGCCTTGTCGGTCTATGCGTTCGGTACGGGCGGCAAGCGCAAGCGAATCTTTCAGGACATCTATTTCTCGGCGGAGGAAACGGACGGTGTGGGTGTGCTGTACACCAAGACCGGCGAATATTCCGCCGTACTTAAGATAGAGAATCCGGTACAGAAATATTCGGCGGACATTGACAGTTACTACGACTTCACACACTTGTTCACCGCCCTTGCGCAGACGTTGGGCGAAGGGTACGCCATCCACAAGCAGGACATCTTCGTCAGGAAACAGTTTGCGAGCGAACCGACTGACGGTCAGGAGTTCCTGTCTTCATCCTATTTTCGTTATTTCAAGGGACGTCCTTACACGGACAGCCTTTGCTACCTGACCATCACGCAAGAGGCGAAGAAAAGCCGTCTGTTCTCGTTCGATAGCAAAAAGTGGCGCGACTTCCTTGTGAAAATCCGTAAAGTACACGACCAGTTACGTGACGGCGGCGTACAGGCCAGATTCCTGAACAAAGCCGAAGCGAGCGAGTACGTCGATCGTTACTTCGCCATGAACTTCAAAGACCGCACCGTGTCGATGACGAACTTCAAGGCGGACGATGAAACCGTGTCGATGGGCGACAAACGCTGCAAGGTGTACAGCCTTGTGGACGTGGACTGTGCCGCACTGCCCTCACAGATACGTCCGTACACGAATATCGAGGTCAACAACACGGAAATGCCCGTCGATTTGGTGTCGGTGGTGGACAGCATCCCGAACGCCGAGACGGTGGTCTATAACCAAATCATCTTCCTGCCCAACCAGAAGCGTGAGCTGTCGCTGCTCGACAAAAAGAAGAACCGCCACGCGAGCATTCCCAATCCGAACAACCAGATGGCGGTCGAGGACATCAAGCGTGTGCAGGAAGTCATCGCCCGTGAGAGCAAGCAACTGGTATATACACACTTCAACATGGTGGTGGCCGTGTCTGCCGGTGCAGACCTGCAAAAGTGTACGAACCACTTGGAAAACGCTTTCGGGCGTATGGGTATCCATATCAGCAAGCGGGCATACAACCAACTGGAACTGTTCGTCGGTTCGTTTCCGGGCAACTGCTACACGCTCAATGAGGAATACGACCGTTTCCTGACCCTTTCCGATGCGGCGATGTGCCTGATGTACAAGGAGCGTGTGCTGCACAGCGAGGAAACGCCGCTGAAGATTTACTACACCGACCGTCAGGGCGTGCCGGTGGCTATCGACATCACGGGAAAAGAGGGAAAGAATAAACTGACTGATAATTCCAATTTTTTCTGTTTGGGGCCTTCGGGCAGCGGCAAGAGTTTTCATATGAACTCGGTCGTGCGCCAGCTCCATGAGCAGGGAACGGATGTGGTGATGGTCGATACGGGGAACTCATACGAGGGACTGTGCGAGTATCTGGGCGGCAAGTATATCTCCTATACCGAGGAACGGCCTATTACGATGAATCCGTTTCGCATCAACCGGGAGGAATACAATATCGAGAAGATAGACTTCCTCAAGAACCTTATCCTGATGATTTGGAAAGGGTCGGACAGCCAGATTCCCGAAATCGAGTTCCGCATTGTCGAGCAGATAATCATAGACTACTATGATGCCTATTTCAACGGATTTACAAGATACACCGACGAGCAACGGGAGGTACTGCTGAAAAACCTGTTTGCGGCGGCCAGCCGAAAGAACCCAAACAAACCACCCAGAGAGGTGGATGAGATGGTGCGCAAACAGATAGAGGTGCTTGAGGCACGGCGGGCGGCTCTCAAAGTGTCGGAACTGAACTTCAACTCATTCTTTGACTACTCATTCGACCGTCTGGAGCAGATCTGCACCGAAAATGACATCACGACAATCAGCTACTCGACCTATTCGACCATGCTGCAGCCGTTCTACAAGGGAGGCGCATATGAGAAGATTCTCAATGAGAATGTGGATTCGGCACTGTTTGACGAGACATTCATCGTCTTTGAAGTGGATGCAATCAAGGAAAACAAGAAACTGTTTCCCATTGTCACACTGATTATCATGGACGTGTTCCTGCAGAAAATGCGCATCAAGAAGACCCGTAAAGTCCTTGTCATCGAAGAGGCGTGGAAGGCCATTGCCAGCCCGCTCATGGCGGAATACATCAAGTTCATGTACAAGACCGCCCGTAAGTTTTGGGCTTCTGTCGGCGTGGTGACGCAGGAGATACAGGACATCATCGGCAGCGAAATCGTGAAGGAGGCCATCATCAACAACTCGGACGTGGTGATGCTGCTTGACCAGAGCAAGTTCAAGGAACGCTTTGACGAAATCCGAAAGATTCTTGGTCTGACCGAGGTGGATTGCAAGAAGATATTTACCATCAACCGCTTGGAGAACAAGGATGGGCGCAGCTTCTTCCGCGAAGTGTTTATCCGTCGGGGGACGACCAGCGGCGTGTACGGCGTGGAAGAGCCGCACGAGTGCTACATGACCTACACGACCGAACGGGCGGAAAAGGAGGCACTGAAGCTTTACAAGAAGGAACTTCGGTGCAGCCATCAGGAAGCTATCGAGGCATATTGCCGGGACTGGGATGCCAGCGGTATCGGGAAGGCCCTGCCTTTTGCACAAAAAGTAAACGAGACGGGGCGTGTGCTCAACCTCCGTCCCGTGCATGAATCCAAATAAACATTGCAGCCATGAAACGACTACTCCTTATCCTGACCATCGCCTCGGTCACACTCTGCCAGACGGTTCACGCCCAGTATTACAGCGTGAACTACGACACCCGTACCGTTGCGGCGATGGTGGCTGCCTTCGGTACGGAAGCGGTCGCCGAAGGGTACTACCGGGAGCAGGTCGATGACGTCCTCAAGCACTACACGGCAGCGGAGGTCGCTACCGCCGGGATATTCGCGGCCAAGTTCTTGGAGCATAAAGCCCTGAGCGACCTCGGCATCTGGAACAGCCGTACGGAAAACTACTACTACCGGCGCATCTACCGGATGGTGGCGGAGAAAATCATGCCCAAGATATGGGTGGTGGCGAAGCAGATGCTCCATTCGCCGCAAACGGCTATCTATTGGGGCAGTTACCTGATGAAAGTCTGCGATGATACCAAAAGTCTGTGTATGCAGTTCGAGAGCGTGGTGACCAACAGCACGCTGACCTTTTCGGACATCGCCTTTCTCGAAATCAATCCGGAAATTGCCCCCTTGCTGAAACTCTCCGAAACGGGAAACATCGACTGGCAGCGGATGATGGACAACTTCGCCCGCATACCGGGCAACTTCACCCACGAGAACCTGAAAAGCGACCTCGACAACCTTTATAACACGGGGGTCGGCCTTGCAACGGCAGGCATTGCCAATCTTGGTGACGCCCTGTTGCAAAGCAGCTCGTTCCATGACCTGCTGGGTGGAAAGGTTGAAGAAATCGGCAACCTGTATGAACACTACGGGAGTCTATTCGAGCAGGCGGAACATGACATCAGCGGCTTGCTGATTGACATGGTGGGTGGTCCGGACAACGTGGCCGGTCTGTTCAACTTCAGCAACTACAACCTCACGGCATGGATGACCGACTACCTGGACGAAGCGATGGGGAACTATTACACGCAGCGGTGGTACATTGCCCGGCGTGACCAAGGGAGCGTATCGCTGTGCGACTACTATCCTCCGACGGACGACAACAGCATCCTGAACGGGGGCGCATGGGTGCGGTTCAACACGAGCGACCCGAATTTCTATCCTGATGCCTCGCAACGGGAACAGGTACTTGCCAACTCGGAAGGATATGCCGGTTGGTCAAGAAACCGCGTGCAGCAGTTGAACAACCAGAACGACGGGTTCAGCTACAGCATCAACTATTGGATGAGTGCCTATATCATCAGCAAGAAAAACAAGCAGACCAAAAAGGCATACGCATACGAAATCCATGTGAGCAAAAACTGGAACAAAGAAGAGGTCGTCTATGAGGAAGTCTTCGATTCCTACTCGATGGACTTGAACACGTTTCGGGCGCAACTGAATGTCCGGCTTGCGGAGTTCAACGAGAACGAGGACGGCTACACCTATTATATATCTTCCGGTGCGCGGAACTATTACCAAGCAACGGACGCAGCCAAATTGAAGGGATGCGAGAGCGTGACCATCAGCGTGACCTGTTCCGACGGGGTTACGCTCGGACAAGGCTCGACACAGTACAAGTGCCGCAAGTGCGGCAGCTCGTTGAATGCCCACACCAAGGAGTGCGCCATGCAGACCTCGGTGACGGAAAACGACCTCGACCTTTCGGAACTGGACGCGCTATTGAACGAGGCGAACAGCCAAGCGGCCAATATTGAAGCGCAAATCGGGGCATTGGAAAACGAGAACGCTGTCCTGCTGAAGAAAATCAGTACGGCGAGCATTGAGGATGCGGCGAATTACCGGCAGCAGTACAACGCGAACAAGACACGGATAGACCGTCTGAAAGGAGAACTCGCGGAATGGAAGAAGAAACAGTCCGACTATGCCCAAGCAAAGTCGGATGCCGCAGACGACAACAGCGTGGCGACGGATGACTATTACCGCATCCCTGCCATCATGCAGGACTGCAAGGCGGCATACGGTCTTACTTGGCAGGACGGCGGAGCATGGAACGGCTACTCGTATGTACGCAAGGCGACCATGCCGAATATCAACGGTATCATCACATTCAGGGCTACGGTCTCCATTGCCCGCAAGCCGAAATATTTTCTCGGCATAAAAATACACCGTACCATTATCCAAATCAAGTGGGAACTCACTTCGGAATATACGGACACACACGTCGCTGACGTGCTGACCCTTGATCCGGGACTTTCGGATGCGGAAAAGGCTAAACTGGTAAACGACCGGATAGCCGAAATCGCCCGTGAACATCCGTCCTGTAAAATCACGACGGAATACGCCCGCAGCGCACCGACGGAAGAAACGCCATCAGGCGACGTGTACCATCTGCTGTGGTCAAGCGACCGCCTTGAGATAGCGCGAGAGGTGGACAGCAGAATCACCAAGATATATGCCGACTTGGTATCGCTGGAAAAGATGATGCACTACAAGCGGAGCATCCTTGACGTGATGAAGGATGTGCAGCCCGGACTGGACACGGACGAAGGCCGTAGGCTGACACTCGTGGAGGAATGCCATGACCGCTGGGTGGAGAATGCACGGACGCTTCGGAGCGGCAACAGCAGGAATAGCAGAAAGGAGGTACGGCCATGAAACGTACCATACAGATTGCCGTCGTGCTGTTCGCCCTGCTGCCCGGTATCGCCAAGGCGCAGTGGACTTTCGATATAGTCTCCGTCGAAGCCTACATCAACGACCACAAGAAGCAGCGCAGCCTGCTGTTGGCTCGTAGCACCTTGGAGTACAGCAACAAGCTGTTGCACGAGTACAGCTGTAAAGAAATTGGGGACTATAAAGAGTTGAATATTGACCTTGACAAATACACCCGTGCGTTCGATGCCATCGACGTCATGTACCAGTCGTTGCGCACGGTGTTGAACGTCAAGAATACCTATACATCGGTCAGCGACCGTATCGGCGACTATAAATCGTTGTTGGAGGATTTCAATGCGAAGATCTTGAAACGTGGACGCATCGAATCCGCAGATACCCTGATTATCTCCATCAATGCGAGGGGGCTGAGGGCGATTGCCCGTGAGGGGGAACAGCTCTACAAGTCCGTGAGCGACCTCGTGCTGTATGCCACCGGAGCGGCAGCCTGCTCGACCTCCGACCTGCTGATGGTGTTGGAGGCCATCAACCGCTCATTGGACAACATCGAGCGGCATCTGAACCGGGCCTATTTCGAGACATGGCGGTACATTCAAGTGCGCATCGGCTATTGGAAAGCAAAGGTATATCGCTCCCGCACCATGCGGGAGATTCTCGATGACGCCTTCGGGCGTTGGCGCGGAGCCGGAAGACTGGATTATTAACGACAAAAAGAGAAGAATATGAACAGAAAACTATTACTCATGGCAGTGGCGGTCACCGTAACGACAGCCGTACACGCACAGTATGTAACGTACAACCATGATTCGCCGAAGCAGAATCAGGTAACGGTCATGGAAACCGGTACGGGCGCACTCTCGCCCGACCTCTATTATTCCGTGCTGCACAACAAATACAAGAAGTCGGCGGCGGCCAAAAACAAGCTCTCGTTCCGCACACTTGCCGGTATCAATCTCTACAACCAGGTGGACGAAGCGGAAGCCATTGATTCGGCTTTGGTCAAGCGGGCGAAGGTCGAGGCGTTGAACGTTGCCGACCGGCAGGCGGACATCGCGTGGCTTGCCGAGGGCGATAAGGTCAGCAGACAGATGGACCGGTTCCGGCGCAACATCGACCGTATTCTCCTGTCCGGCGGTACTCCGGCCGACAAGGAACGGTGGACGGAATACTACCACGTCTATCAGTGCGCCATCAACGCCACGAAAGACGCCTATATGCCAAACGCCCAGCGAAAGAAGGAGTATCTGCGCATCTACGAGGATGTGGCACGGCAGAACGAGATTTTAGTGAGCTACCTCGCCAAGCGTCAGAACGCAACGGCAACAAGCACACTGCTGAACGCAACGGACAACCGTACCCTGCATAAGGGCGGCATTGTCCGCAATGCCATGAGCCGGTGGCAGGAATCACGCCTTGCGGTGCGTGGCTCGCAATCGGGCGGCAACGGAAACGGCGAAGATGACAACGAGAGTGTAAACAGAGGGAAATAAAAAGACAGGGCTATGGCAAACGGAGATATACTTTCGGATTTCGGCATCAACCTGTTGGAGGAGGAAATAGATGATGTCATCTTTCAGACCAACGAGTTTCTGACGGACGCGACTTTTACCGGTGCGCAGGGTCCTTTTTGGTGGATATTGCAGATGTGCATGGCACTCGCGGCACTGTTCTCCATCGTCATGGCGGCAGGTATCGCCTACAAGATGATGGTAAAGCACGAGCCGTTGGACGTTATGAAGCTGTTTAGGCCGCTTGCCGTGTCGATTATCATCTGCTGGTGGTATCCGCCTGCGGACACGGGTATGGCGGGGAGCCGGAACAACTGGTGTTTTCTGGACTTTCTGTCCTACATCCCGAATTGCATCGGGTCGTACACCCATGACCTGTACGAAGCTGAAGCTTCACAGATATCGGACAGGTTCGAGGAAGTTCAACAGCTCATCCATGTGCGTGACACGATGTACACGAACCTGCAGGCGCAGGCGGATGTCGCCCACACGGGCACATCCGATCCCAACCTGATAGAGGCGACAATGGAGCAGACCGGCGTGGACGAAGTGACGAGCATGGAAAAGGATGCGGCGAAGTTGTGGTTCACGTCTTTGACGGCAGGAGTCATCGTGGGGATAGACAAAATCATCATGTTGATTGCTCTCGTGGTGTTCCGAATCGGTTGGTGGGCAACGATTTACTGCCAACAAATCCTGTTGGGAATGCTGACGATTTTCGGACCGATACAGTGGGCGTTCAGCATCCTGCCGAAATGGGAAGGTGCTTGGGCGAAGTGGCTGACACGCTATCTGACGGTGCATTTCTACGGGGCGATGCTCTATTTCGTGGGCTTCTATGTGCTGCTGCTCTTTGACATTGTATTGTGCATCCAAATCGAGAACCTGACGGCGATAACCGCCAGCGAGCAGACGATGGCTGCCTACCTGCAAAACTCGTTCTTCTCGGCAGGCTACCTGATGGCGGCTTCGATTGTAGCCCTCAAGTGCCTGAACCTTGTTCCGGACTTGGCGGCATGGATGATACCGGAGGGCGACACGGCATTCTCTACCCGAAACTTCGGCGAGGGCGTGGCACAGCAGGCGAAGATGACGGCAACCGGAGGGTTGGGCGGCATCATGAGATAATCCGCAAAAGATAATATAAACCCAATAAAAATCATAACAACATGAAATTGCAAGAGAAAATCAAAAGTTGGTGCAAGGATGAGAAATTCATGTCCTTTGCACAGGAACGAGCGAGAAAAGAGGTTTGCGAGGTGACGGAAAACCACCGCATCGACCCGCAGTATGAAGAACTGGACGAAGCCTTCGAGTACGACGACCGGTACATCGCCCCCTTGGTGACGTACCTGACGTACAAGCTGCGTCTTGCCCTGCTGCAGCGGAACGCAGGTAAGCGCAAAAGAGGAATCTGGTGGGTGCTTGTCCACGTGGAGATGCAGGGCTATTACGTGGAGATATTCTCGGCGGAGTTCGAGAATCTTTTGACGGAACTTCGGGATGCGGTCATACCCATGCTGCACACGGAATATGTACAGATGTTGAACGGTAAAAGGGAATAACCGATGGTCATCAAGAATTTGGAAAACAAAATAAGACTGGTGGGCATCATCTGTACCGCTTTTCTCGTGGGATGTGTCATCATCAGCTTGTCAAGTATCTGGACAGCCCGGACGATGGTCTCGGATGCGCAGAAGAAGGTGTATGTGCTGGACGGCAACGTGCCTATCCTCGTGAACCGCACGACAATGGACGAAACGCTTGACATGGAAGCTAAAAGCCATGTGGAAATGTTCCACCATTATTTTTTCACGTTACCGCCAGATGACAAATACATCCGCTATACGATGGAAAAAGCGATGTATCTGGTGGATGAGACGGGGTTGGCACAATACAACACGCTCAAGGAAAAGGGTTTCTACTCCAACATTTTGGGTACGAGTTCGGTGTTCTCCATCTATTGTGACAGCGTGGCTTTCAACAAGGAGAAGATGGAGTTCACTTACTACGGACGGCAACGCATTGAGCGGCGGAGCAACATCCTCATGCGGGAACTGGTCACGGCGGGGCAACTTAAGCGTGTGCCCCGAACAGAAAACAACCCGCACGGATTGCTTATCGTGAACTGGCGAACCCTGCTGAACAAGGACATCGAACAGAAAACGAAGATCAACTACTAAACAACGGAGTTTATGAATATCAAGGGATTCAGGCGGATGCTCTTCGGTGAAAAGATGCCGGACAAGAACGATCCGAAATACAAAGACCGTTACGAGCGGGAGGTGTCCGCCGGACGAAAGTTCGCCCAAGCGACACGCATTGACAAGGCTGCCGCCAAGGTGCAGGGATTCGCCAACGCGCACCGGATACTTTTTCTGGTCATCGTCTTTGGTTTCGCTATCGGAGGGTTCACTTGGAACATCTATCGCATTACAATGGCATACCGCAACAGCCGGCCGACACGCACGGCGACGGAAATGCAGGATTCGGTGCTACGGGAAAGACACAAGAGGCTGCAAGGGGGTGAAATAAGGGAAAATCGGAACGAGAACAAGAAATATGAACCGCAATAAAGGAGTGCTTATGAATACACGATTTGAAAAATCAGTCCGCTCGTCGGACGAATGGTACACCCCGAAGGAGGTGTTGAAAGCGTTAGGCAGGTTCGACCTTGACCCTTGCGCCCCTATCCGTCCGTTGTGGCCGACCGCCGAAGTCATGTATGACCGGAACATGGACGGATTGTCCCTGAAATGGGAAGGGCGTGTATGGCTCAATCCTCCGTACTCGCGTCCCCTTATCGAACAGTTTGTCCGAAAGCTGGCGGAACACGGCAACGGCATCGCGCTGTTGTTCAACCGTTGCGATTCCAAAATGTTTCAGGACGTCATTTTCGAGAAAGCGACGGGCATGAAATTCCTGCGCCACCGCATCCGGTTTTACCGCCCGGACGGAACACGCGGCGATTCTCCCGGTTGCGGCAGCATCCTGATCGCATTCGGAGTGGAAAACGCAGAAGTGCTGAAAAACTGCAGCATTGAAGGCAAGTATGTACAACTCAATTAAAAGATGTATGATGAAGATATTTGATAAAATCAATTTCAGGGAGCCGAAGTATATGCTTCCGGCTGTCCTGTATATCCCGCTTCTGGTTGCATCGTACTTCATCTTCGACCTGTTTCATACCGAAACGGCGGAGATTCCGGACAAGACGCTGCAGACAACGGAGTTTTTGAACCCCGATTTGCCGGATGCCCGGCTTAAAGGCGGTGACGGCATAGGCAGCAAGTACGAGAACATGGCCAAATCATGGGGTAAGATACAGGATTACTCCGCAGTGGATAACATAGAACGAGATGAACCCGATGACAACAAGGAAGAATATGAATCGCAATACACGGTGGACGACATCGCCTTGCTCGATGAGCAACAGCAGGAAAAGGCTGCGGCAGCGCAAATTGCCGATGCCAAGACACGCGAGCAAGAAGCTCTCGCGGAACTGGAGAAAGCCCTTGCCGAAGCAAGGTTGAGAGGACGCAATGAGGTATTACCGGCGACCGATACGGACAGTACCGCATCGGCGCAACCCCCGACGGCAACCATAGAGGTCAAGGGAAAAATAGAGGAAGAGAGCCGTTCGGTAAAAGCCCCGTCAGAGAACGAACCGCCCAGCGAAGTGGTACGCAAGGTAAAGACGGCTTCGGATTACTTCAATACGCTTGCGGTCAATGCCCGTGAACCGAAACTGATAAAGGCCATTATCGACGAGGACATCAAGGCGGTGGACGGCTCGCGTGTGCGGTTGCGTCTGCTCGACGACGTGGAGATCAACGAGTGCGTGGTCAAACGAGGGTCGTATCTGTATGCCACCATGAGCGGCTTCTCGTCGGGGCGTGTGAAGGGGAACATCACCAGCATTCTCATCGAGGACGAACTGGTGAAGGTCAGCCTGTCCCTTTACGACACGGACGGCATGGAAGGGCTTTATGTACCGAACAGCCAGTTCCGGGAAACGAGCAAGGATGTGGCAAGCGGTGCGGTGTCGGGGAATCTGAACATGAATACCGGCAGTTACGGCAACAGTCTCTCGCAATGGGGAATGCAAGCCGCTACGAATGCCTACCAGAAAACGAGCAATGCCATCGGCAAAGCTATCAAAAAAAATAAGGTAAAGCTGAAATACGGCACTTTCGTCTATCTGGTGAACGGACGTGAGAAACAGTAAAAACGGAAGCCATGATAGAGATTGACAACATATATAATATGGACTGTATCGAGGGTATGAAGCTCATGGCGAACGGCAGTGTCGATGCCGTGATAGCGGATTTGCCTTACGGCGTGTTGAACCGTAGCAACAAGGCGGCACACTGGGACAGGCAGATACCGCTCGAAGCGTTGTGGAAACAGTACCGCAGGATCACCAAGCCGGGAAGCCCCGTTATCCTCTTTGCGCAGGGCATTTTCTCGGCGCAACTCATGCTCTCGCAACCCCGGATGTGGCGGTATAACCTCGTGTGGCGGAAAGACCGGGTAACGGGTCACCTGAATGCCAACCGGATGCCGCTACGCCAGCATGAGGACATCATCGTGTTCTACGACCGTCAGCCGGTATATCATCCTCAAATGACGCCGTGTCCACCGGAACGGAGGAATCATGGACGCCGCAAGACGGACGGTTTCACGAACCGCTGTTACGGTGAAATGAAACTGGCTCCGGTGCGTGTTGCCGAAGACAAGTACCCGACCTCTGTCATTTCCATACCCAAGGAACACAAGACAGGAGCATTCTATCATCCGACACAGAAGCCGGTAGCCTTGATAGAGTACCTGATACGTACCTATACCAACGAGGGCGATGTGGTGCTGGACAACTGCATCGGTTCGGGTACGACCGCCATTGCCGCCATCCGCACGGGGCGGCATTACATCGGATTCGAGATTGAACCGACGTATTGCGAAATTGTCGGACGACGGATTCGGGAGGAACTGGAACGTGGTCATGGATTAAAGAAAGCGAAATAAGGGAAATAAAGAAATAAACAATATCAACAGAAACGATATGAACAAGAAAATAATTGTAACTGCATTTCTTCTGGCGGCAGGACTTTTTGCCACACGGAACGCACAGGCTCAGCGTACATACGAAGAGATGGAACGGCTGACTGTCAATGAACAGGTAACGACCGTCATCACAGCCACGGAACCGGTCCGCTTCGTGGATATTTCCACAGACAAGGTGGCGGGCGACCAACCCATTGAGAACATCATCCGGTTGAAGCCCAAAGAGACGGGACACGAGGACGGTGAAGTGCTGGCCATCGTCACCATCGTAACGGAACGCTATCGCACGCAGTATGCACTCATCTACACCACGCGGATAAGCGAGGCGGTGGCAGACAAGGAAATTCAGCTACAGGAACGGGATGCCTACAACAATCCTACGGTCTCGATGTCCACAGCCGACATGGTGCGTTTTGCAAGACGGGTGTGGAACTCGCCCGCGAAAATCCGCAACGTGGCGACCAAGGCGCACCGAATGGTAATGCGCCTGAACAATATTTACTCGGTGGGCGACTATTTCTTCATCGACTTTTCCATCGAGAACAAAACGAACATCCGTTTCGACATCGACGAGATACGGGTGAAACTGTCGGACAAGAAACTTTCGAAGGCAACCAACGCGCAGACCATCGAGCTGACGCCTGCCCTGGTATTGGAACACGGCAAGACGTTCAAGCACGGCTACCGGAACGTGATTGTCGTGAAAAAGATGACCTTTCCGAACGACAAGCTGCTGACCATCGAAATGACGGAACAACAAATCAGCGGGCGCAATATCAGCCTGAACATTGACTACGAGGATGTGCTGTCGGCCGATTCATTTAACACCGCTTTATTGGAGGAGGAATGACGATGAAAAAGACGATAATACTGATGCTTGCCTGCATGTGCGTCTTCATGAATGCAAGTGCGCAGCGTAACAGCGGCCGCCTCTCGCTTGGAGTGGGATTGCTGTATGAGAACGGCATGGACGTAACGCTTGCTTACGAACATGAAATGAACTACCGCCATGCGTGGGAGTTTTTCGCCAACGGCTATCTGAAATGGACGGAATGTAAATCTTGCGGTCATATTTGTCCGGAATCCTTCTGGCGCAACTATCGCACTTACGGTTTCGGTGTGGCGTACAAACCTTGTGTGGTGCGTGGACGCAACCATTACGGCAACTTGCGTATCGGAGCTTCGGCAGGGAGCGACACGAACAAGTTTCTTGCCGGAATCCATGTGGGTTACGAGCACAATTATGTGCTGCGGTCGGGATGCACACTGTTCTGGCAGGTAAAGAGTGACATGATGATAAAAGGGGCGGATTTGCTGCGGACAGGTATCGTGCTGGGGGTGAAACTGCCGATAAAATAAAGGAAAAACAAAAAACGAAAATAACATGATACGAAAGATTCAATGGTTTGCAATGGCAGTGACGGCGGTATTGTGCGCTGCCTGTGACGCCCATATCGACGTACCTGATACGGCGGTACGTCCGGGACATATTCTCTGCGAGGACGGTACGGCTTTATCCTACGTACAGTATGAACAGTCGGGAAAACGGGCAATAGCGGTTGTCTTCGATACCGAACACCGTGAAGGTACGGAAGGGAACGGCTATGCGGTTTACCTGTGGGACATTGCTCCGGCAGCTTTTGCCGACAGCCTCGGTGTCGCACAAGGGACGTCGGCCGACATCGAGGCTTTGGACGGGAACATGAACACCTTTGCGCTGTACGACACACGGGAGACGGCTTCGCCTATGGCGGAAGCGGTCTTTGACCTGTGGCGGTACGGACAGAGTGCCTATATCCCGTCGGTGGCACAGATGCGGCTGCTGTATGCCGTCCGGGAAACCGTCAATCCTGTCATCGAACGGTGTGGCGGCCATCCGCTGCCGTTGGATGAAAACGACTGCTGGTACTGGACATCGACGGAGGTAACCGGACAGGAAACGGCGAAAGCGTGGCTTTACTCGACAGGAAGCGGTGCGATGCAGGAGACCCCGAAGACACAGGCGCACAAGGTGCGGCCGATTATCACACTGAACAGGTAGGAACGAAAAGAGGGAAAGGACAAAGACAATGGAAGAAAGCAAGGAACTACAAGGATTTTACAAAATATTCCGTGCGGTCATCTATATCTCCGTGCTGATGGAGTTCTTCGAGTATGCCATAGACCTTGCCATGCTCGACCACTGGGGCGGCATATTGATTGATATACACGGGCGCATCAAGCGATGGATGATCTATAACGACGGCAACCTCGTGTATAGTAAGATAGCGACCTTCCTACTCATCTGCATCACTTGTATCGGCACACGCAACAAAAAACACTTGGAGTTTGACGCACGCAGGCAAGTGTTATATCCACTTATCTGCGGATTGTTCTTGATTGTGTTCTCCGTGTGGCTGTACCATCATACGATGGAAACGAGGCTCTACACCCTGCCGCTGAACATCATCTTCTATATGGCGGCTACGCTGGTCGGTGTGATATTGGTGCATATCGCATTGGATAACATCTCGAAGTTCATCAAGGAGGGACTGGGTAAAGACCGGTTTAACTTCGAGAATGAAAGTTTCGAGCAGAGCGAAGAGAAGGATGAGAACCAGTATAGCGTGAATATACCGATGCGGTACTATTACAAAGGTAAATTTCGCAAGGGATGGGTGTCGATAAGCAACTGTTTCAGAGGAACATGGGTGGTTGGAACTCCAGGTAGCGGTAAGACGTTCAGTATCATAGAACCGTTCATCCGCCAACATAGTGCCAAGGGCTTCGCGATGGTGGTCTATGACTACAAATTTCCGACACTTGCCACTAAACTTTACTATCATTACAAGAAAAACCAGAAGCTCGGCAAAGTGCCAAAAGGATGCAAGTTCAACATCATCAACTTCGTGGATGTGGAGTACAGCAAACGGGTGAACCCCATTCAGGCAAAGTACATCAATAATCTTGCGGCGGCGAGCGAAACGGCGGAAACCCTGTTGGAATCCCTGCAGAAAGGCAAGAAAGAGGGAGGCGGAGGCAGTGACCAGTTCTTTCAGACTTCTGCCGTGAACTTTCTTGCCGCCTGTATCTACTTTTTCGTGAACTACGAGCGGGAACCCTACGATGCAAACGGAAAGAAACTGTATGCGGAGAAACGGCAAGATCCGCAGACGAAGTTCTGGAAGCCGACGGGTGTCGTTCGTGACCGTGAGGGTGGCAGCATCGTGGAACCTGCCTATTGGCTTGGAAAATACTCGGATATGCCGCATATCCTTTCATTTCTCAATGAGAGCTACCAGACTATTTTTGAGGTACTTGAGACGGACAACGAGGTCGCGCCGTTGCTCGGCCCGTTCCAAACGGCCTTCAAAAACAAGGCGATGGAACAGTTGGAAGGTATGATAGGTACGCTGCGTGTCTATACCAGCCGTTTGGCTACAAAGGAATCTTACTGGATATTCCACAAGGATGGGGACGATTTCGACCTGAAAGTTAGTGACCCCAAGTCACCCAGTTATCTGCTGATAGCCAACGATCCGGAAATGGAAAGTATCATCGGAGCGTTGAACGCTCTGATATTGAACCGTCTCGTTACCCGTGTGAACACCGGGCAGGGGAAAAATATTCCGGTCAGCATCATCGTGGATGAGCTACCGACACTGTATTTCCACAAGATAGACCGACTGATAGGTACGGCGAGAAGCAACAAGGTAAGCGTAACGCTGGGTTTTCAGGAGTTGCCGCAGTTGGAGGCTGACTACGGAAAAGTGGGAATGCAAAAAATCATCACGACAGTGGGCAACGTGGTAAGCGGTTCAGCTCGCGCAAAAGAGACACTGGAATGGTTGTCGAATGACATTTTCGGCAAGGTGGTACAGGTCAAAAAGGGCGTGACGATCGACCGGGACAAAACGAGTATCAATCTCAATGAGAACATGGACAGTCTTGTACCCGCCTCGAAAATTTCGGATATGGCGACGGGATGGATTTGCGGACAGACGGCACGTGATTTCGTGAAGACGAAAACCGGTACGGGAGGCTCGATGAACATTCAGGAGTCGGAAGAGTTCAAGACTACAAAGTTCTTCTGCAAGACGGATTTCGATATGAGGGAGATAAAAGCGGAGGAAGCGGCCTATGTACCGCTACCGAAGTTCTACACTTTCAAGTCGAGGGAGGAACGGGAACGCATCTTGTATAAAAATTTCATACAAGTCGGACAGGATGTAAAAGACATGATAGCGGATGTACTGAACAAGCGTGGGGCGAAATAAATCAAAATCCCTGCAATAATTTACGTGGTTATTGCAGGGATTTTTGTATTCCATTCAGCTACCCGAAATCTTGCGGACATAAATGAATCATCTGACAGTTTCCGATTTGGAATCGTTTTCCGACAGCAGATTTTGTAATTTGTCGATGTCCGGTAGAGTCTTGCGCAAATTTTCCGGCATTTCTTGGGCTGTGCGGTATGTCGCCACGCCCATAGGCTTATCATAGTCGCGCACCATGATTTCGACAAATTGGCGGTTGGCATCCTGACATAGGACAATACCGATTGAAGGGTTCTCGTGCGGTTTCTTGTCGGTCATATCATATACAGTCAGATAACCGCTAAGCTGTCCGAGATAATTCGGGCGGAACTTGCCCCGTTTCAATTCCACGATTACGCTGGCATTCAGTTCTCTGTTGAAGAATACAAGGTCAGCAAACATTTCCTCTCCGGCAACTATCAGGCGATGCTGACTGTCGATAAAAGTGAAGTCGTTTCCAAAACGGAGAATGAACTGCTTGATATTGGTTACGATTTGGTTTTCGATGACCTTTTCGTTCCAGTCCTGTTCGCGTTCTCCCACATTCTCCAGATTAACCATTTCGAGCATATACTCATCCTTGAACGCCAATGTCGCTTTTACGGCATAAATGGCTTCGGGCAGCACTTGAAGGAAGTTGCTCGGCAAAGATCCGCGATTTGAATAGATGTCTTCTTTCAAGTAATTTTTGAGAGAGGATAGCGACCACGCATTTTGAGCGGCACAATGGATATAGAACAATCGTTCTGCGATGTCTTTTGAACGAGTCAGGATTTCAATATGATGTGAAAAGCTAATCTTGACAAAATCGTCCCAGGTAAATTCGGTATTGACCGGTTGCCCGATAAGTTGCAGCAGTAGATGCTCGTCAATATCCAATTCGCCCAACGCTGTTGGATGAATTAAAGCCGTACCCTTTTCCGACGAATGGTTTTCCAATTCGCCCAACACTGTTGGACGAATTAAAAACGTCCTCCATTCCTCATAGAATGAGCGCATCCGTTTCAACCCCGATTCAGAAAAGCCGTGCAGACCGGGCAACTCCCGTTGAAGGAGCTTTGATATGGTAGGCAATGCTTTAGTACCCCAACAGCCGATGCGGGAATTTTCAGACACGAATTTCCCCATTCCAAAATACAACGAGAGAGTTTCTTTGTTGACCGCAGCCGCACTTCTATACCGGCAGCGTTCGATGGCATGTTTGATTATCTCTACTGCCTCTGCATATTGTGTATAATCCGATGGGATAACTTGTTGTTCCATATACATACGTTTTTGTGCCGCAAAGGTACGAAAAATACGGGATATACAGGGCAGAATGCCAACATATTATAGTGCCGTGTGGGTCTTATTCGGTATTTTTAGCGTTCCGGTTTCCTGCACTCGCTTTGCTGCCAATCTACTCACTTAGATGTTCATGTGTCTGGGGCGTGCCGAGAAAGCCGGTAGCGGTGTGGATAAGATTGTGAGCGGTTGGCAGTCTTTGGGTTGGCCGCTTCCTACTGTAGCCGAGGAAACACGTCCGGACTATGTTGTGCTGACCTTGCAGTTAGGGATGAAAACCCGACAAGAAAACCTCGCAAGCAGGATTTGAGAAAAGAGCAAATCTTGGAGTTCTGTGTTGAGCCGCAATCCCTATCTGATATTTTGCAACATTTAGGATTGAAAGATAGGGAAAATCTTATGGAGGTCTATATCAATCCGATGATTGGTGCAGGGGTATTGGAAATGACGGAGCCGGACAATCCCACAAGCCGTAACCAGATGTATGTAACGGTAAAAGTGGAACAAGAATTTCAAAAGTAAGTTTATAATAGGATATTGCGGCTTGGACGCATCCAACCTCATACAAATAACACTGCCCGCGTGAAAATGGGGGCAGTGTTATTTATATGGTAGTTCGCTTATTTAAGCTCGTGTACCGCTTAAAAGTTCGGCAAGTTGCCGGTCGCAGAATTTATCGTATTCCTCCTTGTCTGTACCGCTTTCGATAGCCCGGTCGATAACATCGCCCAGTTCGTCGAAGCAGACTTCTTCATTGACACACTTTGCATTGCTATCATCTTCTTTCAGTAGATAGACCTCGTAGTAATCAGAGCCGTTGAGAGCGATAACGACATATCCGGCGTGTAACCGTCCGTTTACTTTCAGCCGCAGTGCCGGTAATTCTTGGAATACCGTAGCGACAAATTCGCTGACTCCCCACGACATAAAGACGGGTATGGGGGTAAATGACAGTAATTGTTCTTTGATGGTCTGTGCGATGTGCATTACATACTCTTTATCCATAACTTTGATTTTTAATATGATTATTGATTTATGTTAGTTGAACCATTCGGGGTTATCCTCTTTTAATTCCGTGATGAGTTCATCGTCCGGTAATTTGAGGGTCTTCGCATCGGCGAAAAAGAAAACCTCGTCATATATTTGTTCGGCTTCCTTACTTGCAAAACCTTCGCTCTCGTCCTCGAAACTGCCCGGATGAAGTGCATCGAGCAGAGCGGTAGAGCCGATAAGTAGTTCTTCACCTTCGTTGGATTTCACGATACGGCAGATGTAGATATTGCCGTCAAATTGTAGTTCTTTCGTTTTCATACGCCTGTTATCTTAATGGGATATGTCTCCCGTTTGCCTTGAGGTATTCCATGATACACTTCGCTTCTTCGTGCGATGCACGGTTGCGGTCATCGTAATTGCGTGTCTCGTCTGCCATGACCACGATACACTCCTTTACCAACCTGTAAAGGCTTTGCTGCAGCGTGGGGTGCATTTCGGGGATAGCGGCTGCAAACCGTTTGGGATTGAAGCCGTAATCGTTCACTGCTCTTTCCCAGTCTTTGGCGAGCTGGTACTCCTTGCTTTCCTTGATGTTGTCCATAATCTTGAATTTTAATGATTTGTTTTTTATTCCCTCCGTTCGATTCCTTTCTGTCGGAACCGCTTTGGGATTTTATAGATGCGGTAAACGGTTGTCGGTACAGCTTCATACGGGAGGCTTTTCCTGCCAATTACTCTTTCTGAGGGAAGGAAGAATTTGCAGGAAATACATTTCAAGCCGCCGGATCAAGCGCGACGGCCGACCTTTGCATCTGATAAAACCAAACCGGGGCTGACAGGGAATGAAGCTGGGGAAACGCTATAAAAGGGAAGTTGAAAATGGTAAAAAAGAGAGGAAACGAAAGCTATGAATGGAGGAAGGGTGGGTGGTGACGGGTTCGTCAGAAAGTTAAAAGAGGTACTTGGGTCCTTTGTCCGGAGCATACAAAAATGAATAGAGGGCGGATTTCCCCCCCCCTATTCGTTATGACAACAACATTTGTCAGGCAGCTATTTCTTCCGTTTGCGGTTCGGTCTGTGCTTCCGCTTCGGGTTGCGGTTCATCGGGTTGTTCCGCTTCCTGCGTGGCTTGTTCCTGCAAAGCGGCTTTTTTTTCCTTAATGCGTTGGTGCCGCTTTTCGTACACTTCATTATATCCGTCTTGGATATTGGCAAGTTCTTCGGGCATATGCTTTTGGGCGAAGCCAAGCAACAGGGAGGCTGTGGCGTTGTTACCGAATGCGTCCTTGAAATTGGCAATCAGATAATCCCTGCGGATAACGGCTTTCTGCTTGGCGGTAAGGTTCTCGATGATGCGCATTTTGTCCTCGCTCGTAAGGTAGTAATAAGAACCTTTATCTTCAATTCCCACCTCATTGAAATGCTCTTTGCGGAGTGAGGAGAGCAGGAAGAAATACACCATTTTCTCCTCGTCCTGTCCAAATTTGCGCTCTGACATATCGACCTCTAAAATCCGCTTTTTGGTGTCTTCAACGGTCTTTTCGAGGGCAATCTCCTTGTTGCGTTTGTCCTGCTTTTCCAACTTCTCGATAGGTGAAAGCGGCATTTCGGTTGCTGTACCGTTTACGGTGGTAGCGGTATTTGCAACATAGCACAGTGTAATGTCGTTGCTCTCAATACGGAGATAGAGGGAGATTTCTCCTGCTTCGCTTCGGGTGCGGATTGCTTCGCATTTTTCGGTGTAACCGTTCAATTCCTGCCCGTAATCCTTTTCTGCATCCTCGTATTCCTCGGTGGTATCATAATCCTCTTTTTGAGGTGCTTGGGGGCTTTCGGGGTATTTCGTTGCATAGGTTTTAAGGCTTTCCACTTCGTAGCCCATAGCGGTAAGTCGGTCGATGACAGCTTCATTGTAATTGTAGCTTTCGTGGCAGAGGGGAACGGCAGGGTGCTGTTCCATGAGCCGCATAGCCTTTTCGGTAAGGTGCGATGTGTTCATTTCCACCAAGCAAGCGCGGTTGGCGCAATTTCCGCAACCACCCTCACAGAACAACATCATATTATTGGTATTGTGAGGGCATGAAAGACAAAGGGTTTTGTCGAATGAATAGCGATTGAGGTCTGCGGTGTATTGCCGTTCGATGCTTTGTGCCACCTCGGAAGCTTTCATGCCTCGCCAACTATTGTACTGCACCCCCTCTTTCAGATGTTGGTCGTACACCTCACGCTGTATCTCTTCCCCATAACGGCAGATTTCACTTGCCACGCTGATTGTGATTTCGTCCTGCTCCAACAGCAAAGCGATTTCGGGTATCAAGGAAACGAATTTAAGTCGTGTACGGATATATGCCTCCGTCTTGCCGAACTGCACGGTCAAGGACTGTACATCGTGGCGACCGCTGTCTATGAGCTTTTGGTAGGCGTTGGCTTCCTCAATCGGGGTCACATCCTTACGCTGCAGGTTCTCGGTAATCGCCATTTCCTCGGCTGTCTCGTCTGAAATTTCCATGACGATAGCCGGAATTTCCGCCAATTCAGCCATGAGGGAAGCACGGTATCTGCGTTCTCCGAATACAATCTCGAAACGGTTGTCCGCAATAGGGCGCACACCGATAGGCTGAAGCACTCCCTGCTGACGGATGCTCTCGGCAAGTTCCGCAAGGCTTGTCTCGTCAAAGTTCTTACGTGGGTTGTAGTTACTCGGCTGAATGTCTGCCAATGCTACCGATGTGATGTTCTTCTCTACTGCTTGAACTGCTGTTGTTGCCATAATCATAAAATTTAATTGGTTGATATTTGATTTTTTTATTTTCCCTTTTTTCGGTTCTTTTCTCTGCCTGAACCGCTTGGGATTTACAGATGCTTCAAGGGACTGACGAACAAGCTATTTTCAACGCTTTTTCCGGAAAATTACTCTTTCGCAGGAAGGAAGAATTTTACGAGAAATGCACTTCAAAGCGGTGAAATCAAGCGCGGCAGTCCAAATTTGCGTCTGGAAAACCAACCGGCGATGGCAGGAACGAGGCCGGACAAGCGGCAAGTGGAATAAATAAAAAAGTAATACAACCATGCGGTTATAAGAGGTAATAGAACAGGAGAACACCCAGGAGGGTATAAACAGGAAAAACGCTACCTTGTGGACGTGCCCATAAGATAGCGGTATGCTATAAAAGGTATATCGGATGGGGACTACAACCGCCGTACCGGTTATTTCTCGTGCTTTTCCAAATACTCTTTCATCGCCTCGTTCACGATGTCCCGTAGAGACATATTCTTTTCGATGGCGAGGTACTTCATCCGGGTATGAATACTTTTGTTTATGACAAAGTTGCAATGTACAGCAGGCTCTTTTTCCGTTTTGACCGGTGCAGGTTCTTTCTTTTGCGTGGACTTCCCGGTGGATGACAGCAAGCCGTCCAGTCCGCTTCTCATGCCGTTTTTCAATGAATCACTTTTGCCCATATCGTTTTTATTTTAATTTCAACACTTCTTTTGCTAACTCCATGTAGTCCTTTGCCCCGTTGCTGTTCTTGTTATACTCAAAGATATTCATGCCTTTTATCGGAGCTTCGGCCAATGATACATTGTCCCGGATGACGGTCTTGAATACCTTGTCGCAGAACGATTCGCTGATTAGTTCCGCCACACTTTTGTTGAGCGTCTTGCGCTTGTCAAACTGGGTGATGACAATGCCGCCGATATTTAGGTTTGGGTTCAAACGTTCCTTGACAATCCCGACCACATTTGTAATCTTTGCCATTCCGCGCATGGCGAGGAACTGCGCCTGTACCGGGATAATCAGGAAATCCGCCGATGTGAGGGCGTTCAGTGTCAGCAAACCCAGCGAGGGCGGACAGTCAATCAGGATATAGTCGAATTTACGGGTTTCAAGCAATTTTGCAATCAGCCCTTTTAGTATTAATTCCCGCCCCGGCTCGTTGATAAGCTCGGATTCTGTCGCCGACAAATCGAGGCAGGACGGTACAACGGAAAGACCGTTTTCCAACTCGAATACCGGTAAGGTATATTCGCCTTTCATCGCTCCGTACACCGTCCGTTCCTCTTCGATGGAGAGACCGCAGGATTCCGTGAGGTTTGCCTGACCGTCCATGTCGATGAGCAGTACACGCTTTTTCTTCTGCTGCAATGCGGCAGCAAGATTGATGGTGGTAGTTGTCTTTCCGACACCGCCCTTGTGGTTCAAAACTGCGATTATTTTTGTCATAATTTCGTGTCTTTATATCTGATACAAAGATAATACTATTTTTAGTATTTACTATTATTAGTGTATACTATTTTACTACTTTTGTATATTTTAGTATTATAGCATCTACTACTATACTAAAATACTGATTGACTAAATGTAGTGCATTCTATCATTTCTGATGGGATATTTCCTAATATCCTACTTTACTAACCTTAGTATATACTACATTTAGTATTTGTTGTATAACAGCAAAATAAGCTCATTTTGGAATTAGTCTTATAAATCATCATCATGCGCATTAGATAAATTCTGTCTCAAGTGCTTCCAACAAGTCGTGTATTTGTTTTTCCGCTTCCTCCATATCCGATACAATGTCCTTGATGTGGTAAGGTGCGCCATTTTTACCGTGCCCATCATTTCCAATCCATAGATAGGCTTCGTAATCCGGGTCAAAACCCTCGAAATATTGTTCCATGTCAGCAATGAGGGTATCAATGTCCTCACATTTCATTTCGGCACTGAAATTAAAATCCTGCCCATAGTTGGTATAGCGTTGGAAGTCGAACTGAATATTTGATTTATTTTTGTCATCCACACTTATACTCCAGCCTTTGCTTTGGGATATTTCCGTTACTTTTTGTATCTTTTCTTGAGCGGTCATAGTTTTGAGTTTATAGTGGGGAGACTTCACACCGTCCTACCGATTGCTTTAATCCGTTATTTGAAAGTAATACTCCTGCAGCTCGTCTGGCCATTCGGCGGTCATAGAGCGTGGCTTTCTGGTTGTCCCGCTCGTGCCATTGCCAAATTTTGTGATTAAGTACAAGGCACAGCTCTGTCCAATGCTTGTAGTTATCTTTCCATTCTGCCTTAACCTTTCTGTATGTGTCAGCTATGGCTTCATTCCCGAACTTGTCTGCCATAGAGAAGTCCTGCCAAAAGGTTGTCATCGGGTCATAGCCAGTAATTTCCGCTATATTCCACTTGGGAATTACTATTTTTAATATTTCCATACTTATTATTGTTTTTGTAATACTCATGAATCAAGATTACTATTTCCCTTTGTTCGGTCTGTTTGCGACCGCCGGGAAGATTTTTCTGCTTTCAGAAGGTGGCGGGGAACAATCGGACAAGGCTGATCCGGAAAAATACGCTCGACAGCGGAGAGGAAGATTTTTACGTGTCATTTGCGGCAGTATGCCGGCATTGGCAGGATTGGAGCCGCCGGTTACCTTTGCGGAAAATTCTGTTCCGTAGGTCGCACGGCAGCGGACTTGGGTTTAATGGGAATCCGTTAGAAAAGGAAAGATTTATGAATAAAAGAGTGAGGCGGCCAGCCGGGACGGACTTTCCGATGGACTGTCTTGGGACTACAGAGGGCAGGATTTATCCCGCCCCCTGTAATGCCAAGTCTGTCCGTGTCCGTCCTTTTGCAAAAAGGGGCTTCACGCACTTTATGTAACGTGTTACACAAAATGCGTGAGGCTGCTTGAAGCAAACTGGCCGCAGGATGTAAGGCTATATGAGGGAGAAAGGAATTTTATAAAAGGCCGTTGGTCGATCGGAACAACAAACCGTACCGAGACTTTGCCCGATACGGTCTTGCATATAACTCAGTCTATGTCATAGCCTATCATGTATTCATCGTTGATAAGCAGATAATAGTAGCCGTTGCCACAATTCCTGTATTCTTTGCTGAATCCAGCCGCCATATCTCCATTTTCGCGTGGCTCACACCATAACGTACCGTCATAGCCACAAAAGTCGAAGCGTCCGGTGGAAAACTTTTCGCCTTGCTTCAGTGCCGTTCTGAAACGAGCCATATCCCAACTGCTGCAATACTTCTCGATGGTGGCAAGTCCGATACACTTGCCGTCGATGCGTGTGCCGGTCGTGATGCGGTTCTCGTAGAGGGATTTATCCAAATCGGCATTAGCGATTTTGCGAAGCCAATCATTCGTATGCGTGGCAAGTCGGGCAAGTTTCTGGTATTTCAAGACCTGTTTCTTTCCTATGTCCGCTGCATCTTCGGGAGAGGATGACGGATAGTATATCTTCTCAATGCTTGCCCAATCCGTGAAGATGTACCCGCTTTTTCGTTTTCTTGGCGCAATAATGCCGATGACGTTTTCATTGCGGTTGATGAATAATCGCCTACGTTGTCCTGCAATCCTTACATATAAAGAGGTGGAATTCTGCTCGTTTCGGAGATAGGCTTCTGCCGGATGAATAGTTGTTGTTTCCATATTTGTATAAATTTTGATTTTTGCTGTTCCTATTTTGGTTTACCTGTTCAAAGTTCCGGGATTGTGCCGTTCTTATATAGAACACCGTCCCGATAATGGGACACGATGCCCGGCTTAAGTCCCATTTCCTCAAAGGCTATATGCCTGATATAGTCCTTGTATTCTTTGCCAATGAAATTCTTTCCACAAAGGTTGTTGAAAATCATAGGGACGGAAAAACCGTCTTCGCTCGATAATATCACTTTGTCGTCTTGTCTAATTTCTTCTACCATACTTGTTTACTTTTAATTGGTTGAACTATCATGCTGATTTTTCTTTTTCCCTGCTTTCGTTTGCCGTGCAGGTTTGTTTTCAGCTTTTTGAGGCAGCCAGAGGATGAAGCTGTGGCATCATAAGCCAAACCCGGATAGAAAACCGACCGTGTAACAGTCTGTTTTCGTCATCCGAATGCAATGCGGCTTGGCGATTATGCGCTTCGTCCTACATTCGCCGACGAAAAGAGTAAAGAATGACCTGCCGGTAAAAGCAAGGATTTTGTAAAAAAGAAGAGTCGTATATGATAGAAAAAACGGCTTGGGATGTGAGAAAATACCCTGAAAAATTTGCGGTGTATCGTATTTTATGTAATTTTGCAGTTGTATTTCAAAATTGCATAAACAGTATGGAGGCAAAATATATCCACAGGGAGCTATCCGCCGTGATAGAAGAGGCTTACCGCTATTTTTCAGTCATTACGGTAACAGGACCGCGCCAGTCCGGAAAGACGACGCTGCTCCGCAACTTGTTCTCATACCTACCGTATTACTCGTTGGAAAATCTTGATGTCCGGAGTTTCGCCGAAAACGACCCGGTCGCTTTTCTGAACCAGCACACGGAGGGCATGATTCTTGACGAGGTACACAACGCTCCGAACCTGCTGTCGTATATTCAGGGTATGGTGGACAATGATGCCGACCGGCGGTTTATCCTTTCGGGCAGTTCGCAGTTTGCCATGCTGAAAAAGGTTACACAGTCTTTGGCAGGACGTACCGCCGTTTTCGAGTTGCTCCCCCTGTCATACTCCGAAATACGGGAGCAGATCACCGATACGCCTCTTGACAACCTGCTGTTTAACGGGTTTTACCCTGCCATTTATTCGGGCCGTAACATACCCAAATTTCTTTATCCGGCGTACATGAAAACCTATCTGGACAAGGACGTGCGCGACCTGCTACAAATCAAGGACATGATGCAGTTCCACACATTCATCAGGCTTTGCGCCGGACGTATCGGATCGCTGTTCAAAGCCTCTGAACTGGCCAACGAAATCGGTGTCAGTTCACATACCGTTACGGCATGGCTGTCCGTCTTACAGGCATCTTATATTGTTTTCCTGCTACCTCCCTATTTCGAGAACACACGCAAACGGCTGACTAAAACTCCCAAGCTCTATTTTACGGATACAGGGCTTGCCTGTCACCTGCTCGGCATCGAATCGCCGGAACAGCTTGCACGGGACAAGATGCGTGGGGCGTTGTTCGAGAACTTCATCGTAACGGAAGCCTTGAAGCGGCGGTATAACCAAGGCAAGGAAAGCAACCTCTATTTTTACAGGGATTCGAACCAGAACGAGGTCGATTTGCTGTTGAAAAAACATTCGGGGCTATACGGTATTGAAATCAAGTCGGCGATGACCTACCATGCGGACTTCGAGAAGGCGTTGAAACAAATGGACGGCTGGGTCAAAGAAACCATACTGGGTAAGGCGGTGGCCTATGCGGGTACACTCGAAAATACTGCTGGAGAAATCAAACTTCTGAATTACAGTCACCTGGATGAGGTGTTGGCTTAACAGCCCTATAACAGTCCAGCTAATGCCGACACACACTCCTGCTGCATGGATTTGATGTAATCGAAGAGAACCGAGGGATTGATATTCTTGCCATTTAGCTTGCAGGTGACGTGCAAGTGCTCGCCTGTACTTCGTCCGGTCGAGCCGGTAATACCGACGGCATCGCGGGGACGGACTACCGTACCCTTGGCGGCCAGCACCCGTGAAAGGTGGCAATAGCTGACGGTGTAATTTCCGTGCCGCAGTGTCACATACTTGCCGGACGTCTTGTCTTGTCCCACTTTGACGACCACCCCCTCCATCATGGCCAATACCTGCTCGCCCCGTGCGTGCAGGTCGATACCCCCGTGAAACTTCCTCTTCCCGGTAAACGGGTCTTTCCGGTAGCCGTATGGCGATGTAATTCTGATGCGCTGCAATGGATAAGACACACTGAGATAACGGTCAATCCACAACTTCTTACTTTCATCGGCAGGTTTTGTCGAAGTCTCCTGTGCAGGAGCCATGCTTTCGGGTGTCGGCTCCGGCTTTTTCATACCCTCCTGCAAGGCTTCTACCTTGTATCTTTCTGGTGTCTTGGCAATCGTGTTGAACTGCGCCTGAACGGGCATCGTGCAGAATGAAATACCCGATATTGCTATCAGTAGAATTTTTCTCATTCGGCAAAGTTATAACGGGAATTTTCATGTCGGAAACAAACTACCGTCATTTCTTGTATTGGTTTGATATTTTGCGTCTATTAGTACGATTTTGATTAGATAATTGTACTAATGAAGATAAAAACAGCATATTACAACCATTTATATAGCTGTATTTTTGTCCGTCATAATAAGATGTCTCTATCTTTGTATAGTACAATTTTATAATATGAATATAGTATGAAAAAAGTTCAGATTGAATTTGATGAATTACCCTTTTCGACACTGGAACGATTCGGTCTTACAAGGGAAATGATCGAGGACTTGCCGATGCGTGTGTTGGAAGACATCTGCAACGGCCGGCATTCTCCCGTGCTTCCCGTGCGTGTCACTGACGAGCATGGCGGGCAAATCGAGAGCCGCAGCCGCTTTGCCTTTATCCGCATGGACGACGGTCAGGTGGATGTGGTGTTCTATCCGGCACTGAAATCCTCTCCACTGGAGCGGTATGACGAAGCACAGCAGAAACAGTTGCTCGACGGCAAGGCGATTGTCGCCGATGTGGAAATGTCGGACGGACGGAGCAGCAAGGCTTTCGTACAGATTGACGCCGAGACGAAACAGGTGATGTATGTCCCCACGCCCATCATCGCACGCAACCTGAAAGTGCTGGCCGAGGTCATGCGCCTCGGTACGGTGGAGGTAAACGGGATGCAGCACGGCGAGCCGCTGACGGTAGTCGTGGGCGGCGAGCCTGCCACAGTGGGCATCGACCTTCATGCCAAGACCGGCATCCGCATCTGTTCGGGCGACGCGCAGCAATGGCGCAACCAACCCAAGCGAGAGTGGGACAAATACACCTTCGGGTGCTACGGCTGCTGGGTCATGGACGATGACGGTAACCTTGACTACGTTTCGGAGGAAGACTACACCGAAGAGCTGTGGAACGAACAGAAGAAGAGCGGCGAGCGCAATCGTGCGACAGCTCTCCATAAGTAAAACATCAATCCGTACATTATGGCACAGAACGAATATTATCCCGAAGACGTACTTGTCGGGAAGATGCAGAGCGGCGAATACGGCTGGCTCGATTACGTCAATCATTTCTCCGCCGACTGGCAGGAGGAATACGCCCGTTACTGCGAGGAAAAAGGGCTTGCAGTCGGCAACGAATCCGCCGCCGAGTTCGTCCGCTTCAAGGACGAACAGTTGGAGGCAGCAATGGAAAGCGGAGACGCATAACGAAAACAATCAGACTATGGCGATACGAACGAATACCAATCCCCGGCAGATGGACTTGCAGCCCGAAATGCGCGATATGCTGATGCGCAACGGGCTTCAAGCCCATGTTGCACTTGACGATGCAGGGTATCGGCTGATCGTGCAGGGACATGACTCGCCCCTGCTGGTCTATCCGATCACCGAACGTCAGATGTTGGCACTCACGGACTGGGGAACGAACACTGCCAACAAGAAGGCCTACAACGTGCTGACGAGCATCGTGGGCAAGGACTTCTATATGCCCAAGAACTTCGTCCATGCCCGCAATGCCAACGGTCGTGTGGCTATGGGGCTGCACGGCTACCGCATCGTCATCGGCGAGTACGGGCGCATGGGGCGTATGGGAATGCCCCCGCCGTTCCTTGGCTGGACACCTCGCAACCAGTTGGGCTTCCACCTTCGCAGGGTCGGCGGCCAACTGTTCTTTCCGGGGCCGTCCATCGTACCCGAACGCCCCGACGGGCGCATGAAGCCCGGCGAACTGCAATCAGGCGGTTACGGCTTCTATTACAAGGGGCATCAACAGGAGCAGCCCGTACAGCAACGGGATGTGCTGCAGGACTTGCAGGCGGCTATCACGCCGATGGTCAGCCGTCCACGCAGCAAGGAACCGGCACGGCCGTACAAGGAGCTTATAGCCTCTCCGGTCTATTTCTCCAACGAGAAATGGGCGGAGTGCCTTGCCTCGCACGGTCTTGTCGTGGATGCGGAAAAGCAGACGCTGACCGTGCAGTCGGAAAGCGTCCAAGCCGATATGGTCTATGACCTGACGGAAGAGGAAGTGAGGACACTGGTTGCCGCACCCATCGAGGAGCAGCCCGTAGAGAAACGTCTGGAACTGCTGAACGGCATTATCGGGGCTGACTTTTCCGACAAAGTGACGATGGAGGCTCTCAACAGCGATCAACGCATCGCTATCGGTCTGCATCCCGAAGTACAGCAGGATTTGAAACAACGCCAACGGCAGGAGCAAGAGGCTTTTATGCCAGTGAAAACCTCGCTGCAACAGCAAGAGGAATCCGTACAGGGAAATATCGGTGCGGTAGTGGACGGGCGTGACCTCCAGTTTTTGAATGAAAACAAGGGATGGTATCGGGAAGAGAAACACGGGCGGGAAGTCGAAGTGAGCCAGATAGCCGTTCAACCGGCACAGACCGAGGGGAAATACAGGATGACCGCCGTTATCGACGGTCAGGCTATCAGCCATGAGATAACCCAACGGGACTACGACAAGTTCCTTGCTGTGGATGACTATCACCGGATGAAGCTCTTTTCCAAGATTTTCAGCGAAGTGGACATGAAAACACGCCCGGAAGCACAGCGGGGTCTCGGCACGAAAATCTTTGCCGCCCTCACCGCAGGTACGGTAGTCGCGGCGGGTGTCGCACACGGCATCCACCATCACTGCCATGCCCCGGAGTTCTACGGCGAGTGTTTCGGCGGTCCGCCACGCCCGTACTTCAAGCCGGGTGTCGATACGCCGAGGGATGTGGCCATCCGTTGTTTCGAGGCAGAGATGAACCGTGAAATCAATGATATGAGAATGGGGAGGTAAACCATGAGAGAGGGCGAACTGACTTATGACGATTTTCTGCGCAGGCTGAACATTCAGGACGTGCTTATCGACGCGGGCTATCACCTGAACCGGCGTGACGGCCTGCGCTATCCCTCGTATGTCCGGTTGGACAGCGAGGGGCGGCGCATCCGCAACGACAAATTCATTGTCACGCAGCAAGGGAAATGTTGTTTCAAACCGCAACAGCAGAAGTCGTATAACATCATTTCCTTTATCAAGGAGCATCCGCATTTTTTCGCGGAATACCATGCCGGTGTGTCTCCCGACCGACTGGTAAACCTTGTCTGCAACCGGTTGCTGAACCATCCCGTCGCTGACCGGGATACCCGGATTATCCAGCCTAAACGGGATGTGAAGCCGTTTGACATGGCGGATTACGACATTCACCAGTTCAATCCGCAGGATCGGGCGACACAAAAGAAGTTCTATCCGTTCTTCAAGCATCGGGGCATCGACCTTTACACGCAATACGCCTTCCACCGGAACTTTTGTCTGGCGACGAAACACCGTGAGGACGGCATGAAATACACCAACCTCGCCTTTCCGCTGACCGTTCCGAAAGATACGGGACAGGTTGTCGGTCTGGAAGAGCGAGGGCGCCCTCGCATGGATGGCAGCGGCAGTTATAAAGGGAAGGCGGAAGGGAGCAATTCGAGCCAAGGGCTATGGATTGCCAGCCCAGCCAAAACTACGCTTACCGAAGCCAAGCATATCTACTGGTTCGAGAGTGCATACGACGCGATGGCCTATTACCAGCTTCATCAGGCCAACGACAAGGATTTGCGGAAAGCGGTCTTCATATCTACCGGCGGTAACCCGACGGTGGAACAGATGCGGGGTGTCCTCACGCTCTCGCTTCCTGCCAAGCAACACATCTGTTTCGATACCGACCTTGCGGGAATCGAGTTTGCCAAGAACCTGCAACAGGAGATGTACCGGGCTGTCCGTTCCACCATCGAGGAGACACCGGAGCGGAAGCCTTATCTGGATTCCGTCGCTGACGGCAAGAACCTCGATGAAGGAGACATAGACCTGCTGCCCGACGCTTTGCGGTCGAGCTACGGGAAATATGAATCCGCATGGGAAGAAGCCATGTCGATGCGTTCGAGCGGCCTGTGCCATCCGGACGACATACGGGAACAGACGGATATCATGAACGGAAATTACAAGGAGTTCCGTGAAGGATTGCGGGAGTTCCTCGGTCTGGACAAGGCGAATGACGCCTCTTTTGTCCGTGAACAGCCTACCTATCCCAACAAGGACTGGAACGAACAGCTTTTGGCCGGGCAGAAACAGGAAGAGACGGTCGATGAGACACAGGCGAGAGAACAGTCACCGGAAGAGGAACAACAAACACACTTTCGCCGATGATGACCGATGCACCCACAGGACATTTCCAAAGCATCGTGCTGCAACCGCACGCCGGACAGTTCGTCATCGACGAGCTGCCCGCAATCGTATTGTGCTGTGCAGCATGGGTGTACGGTGGCATGGAGGGACTGCCTCTGACAGCTCTTGCCGTATCGGTTGCCGCATTGCTTTCTTTGGCATTGCTGTACCGTTTCATCTATCTGCGCCGGACACGCTACCACATCGGTAGCGAGCAGCTTATCAGCAGGCATGGGGTGCTGTCCCGGAAGACGGACTACATGGAACAATATCGTATCGTGGACTTTGTGGAACACCAAAGCCTCATGCAGCAGCTTTGCGGCCTAAAGACGGTACGCATCTTCTCGATGGACAGGAATACACCCCGGCTTGATTTGGTAGGCATCAGACACAACTTCGATGTGGTAACGCTTATCCGGGAACGGGTCGAGTATAACAAACGAAAAAAGGGAATATATGAAATCACGAATCATTAGTCTGGTCATTTTTGCCCTCTGCCTGATGCCACACTGGGCAAAAGCCCAAATCACGGCGTCCAATCCGTTGGAATGGATGGCGTTGGCCGAGGGCAACGAGGTTATCAATGACCAAATAGAGAAACAGATAAATGGTCAGACGAAGACAGCTATGCTGCAGAACAGCATCGCCGCCGAGTTTAACCGCATCCACAAATGGGAGAAGCAGTACAACAGTTATCTCAAGACGGTAAGCGGCTACGCTTCATCGCTGAAAGCCTGCACCCATCTCTACAACGACGGCGTGAGAATCTTTCTCACGTTAGGGAAATTGGGCAACGCCATCCGAAACAACCCGCAGGGCATCATCGCCTCCATGAGCATGAACAATCTGTATATCGAGACGGCAACGGAACTGGTATCGGTCTTCACGCTCCTGAATGACGCAGTGGCCAAGGGCGGCAAAGAGAATATGCTCACGGGTGCGGAACGCAGCAAGACCTTGTGGGCGTTGAACGACAAACTTTCGGTTTTCAGCCGGAAGCTGCACCTGCTCTACCTGAGCATACGGTACTATACCCTCAATGACGTGTGGAACAACGTGACGGCCGGGATGCTCGACCGCAACAACGGAGAGGCGGCACGGATGGCCATGTCCCGTTGGCGCAGGGCTGCCGTCCTTGCACGATAAAATCAGGTGAATGATGAAACGGACGATTTGGATAGGCATCTTATTGCTGTGCATCGGTATCGGCAAGGTTCGGGCACAGAACGACCCCGTGCTTGCCGGGATGATCCTGCTCTATACCGACAAGGCGGAAAAGGAGCTGAAGAACCAGGAGAAGGTCATGCTGATACAGACCACCGGACACCTGTGGACGAAAGAGGAAGTGAAAGCCACGACCGACCTGCAACGGGAGTTCAACAACTATTTGGACTCTTTCCGGTCGATAATCTGCTACGCAGCGCAGATATACGGTTTTTACCACGAAATATCAAGGCTGACGGACAATATGGGAGACTTTACCAGACAGGTAAGCCGCAATAGTCCCAACGCGCTGGCCGTTGCTCTCTCCACGCAACGGAACCGCATTTACCGGGAACTGATTATGAACAGCGTGGAGATTGTGAATGACATCCGCATGGCGTGCCTGTCAGACAACAAAATGACGGAGAAGGAGCGCATGGAAATCGTATTTGGCATCCGTCCGAAGCTCAAGATGATGAACAAGAAACTGCAACGGCTGACCAAGGCGGTGAAATACACGACGATGGGCGACATCTGGCGTGAAATCGACGAGGGGGCACGCCCGGCAGCCGACAAACGGGATATCGTGGAAGCCGCCAAAAGACGCTGGCGGCAGATAGGAAGAAATGTAAGACCTTAAAAACAGACAACGTATGGGCGTTTGGAGTACACTATTGAAATATGGCGGCAAGGCCATGAAAGGTGTCGGTACGGCTACAGCGACTACCGGCAAAAGTATGGGTAAGGCAGTGCTGCACCCTTCGCAGACCTTGCGTGGCGCGGGTCAGGCCGTCAAGACGGCGACCATCGGCGGTGCGGTCGGTTATGTGGGCTGGGAGAAGCTGACCACCGACAAAAGCGTGGTGCGTATCGTGAGCGATGCGGTCATCGGCGAACCGGCAACGAATACCCTCGCGGAGACGGCGGACGGAGTGCGTGAACTGACGGGCAAGGCCGGGGAAGCCGTCAGTTCGGTCAGCGGTGCGGTAACCGGCATCGACAACAAGCTGAACGGTGTGTCGAACTTTTTGCGCCAAGCCTCCGGTGGCGGAGGCCTTGATATGTTCGGCAACTTTTTCCGTAACCTCGGCAGCGGCAACGTGTCGGGGCTGAGTATTGCCGGGCTGGTTGCGGCGGCGTTCCTCATATTCGGACGCTTCGGCTGGCTGGGCAAGATTGCCGGCGCATTCCTCGGCATGATGCTCATCGGCAACAATGCGGGTGTCTTCCGAACGCCGGAGACAGAAAACGTGCAGCGCACCCGGACGCCCGAACTTCCGGCAGAGGAACAGACGCATGGCGGAGGGATGAGAAGATAGGGATATGAATCAATAGGTAAACAGCATGAAATATACAGAAGAAATGATCCTGCAATCCGATAGCGGTTATTGTATGCCTTTCGAGGAACAGCAGGGCAAAGACGTGGAGCTGTCGCTCGGCTACGGCGAACAGACCGACCCGGCGACGGGCGAGAAATTCTTTCATCACGGCATTGACTTCAACGTGCGGTGCTATATGCTTTCTGCCCTCGCCAGCGGCATTGTGTCGGGCGTGGGCAACGATTCCGGACACGGCATCTGCCAGACCATCCGCTACGGGGAGTATGAGGTGACATACGGAAATCTGTCCAATGTCTTCGCTCAATTCGGACAGCGTGTAAAGGCCGGACAGACGGTAGCTTTGAGCGGTGACAAACTGCACATGACCGTCCGCTTCAAGGGCGAGGAACTGAACCCGCTGGAGTTCCTGACGATGCTGTACGGGAACATACAGGCAATGCGTCAGGCCGGCGGACACGAGACAGACTATTTATCCGGCTTGGAGATGGAACTGAAAACCGATTATGAACGGGACAAAAGGGAGATAGAGGAACTGATGCTGCACTTCCTGCCGCACTATATGGAGGATTTGCGGCATGGAGCATACACCTTGCCCCGGAATACGGAGCAGTCGCTACGCCACATCTTCACGGTGGGCGCGATGAAGGAGTATTTCTACGAGAATATGCCGAGCATGGCCAATCCGCTCGGACTGGGACACAAGGCCATGCCGCTGGCCTGCAAGGTGCAGAACCTCCTTATTGCGGATTTCCTGCATTACCTCGCCCTGCGGCATGATGTGTACCTCTCCACTGCGAGCAGCGACATAAAAAAAACTCCATGACGAAGCCCTGACCTATGGCGGCATCATAGACCCGTTGGCGGAACTGGACATCGACATACAGAGCTTCGACATACCGAGGCTTGTCACGGTCTATCCCGACCGGGCGGGTGTGCGCTGGTGGACCAAGGCATGGTTCAACAATCGGGAAGAGGGCGAGACATCCGTCGAAATCGAACGGGAGCAGGCGATACGGTTCATGCAGGACAACATCGAAAAGGACGCATGGCTGGAAGAGTTCTTTCCCCGGCAGATGGAGGTTTACCACAACGCCATCGAGCAGACGAAAGAACAGCTATTGAAACAGATAAATATATAATACACAACATGGATGGAATCAGACATAGCCGGCAATTCGCGGAAATAGAACGTCTTGTGAGCGATTATTTCCATTGCCATCTCGCTCCCGTCATGTCGAAAACGCAGGCTTTCCTCACGAAGAAGCAGGGCGAGGAAATGAGGGAGTATTCCACCTCATTGGGCGGCATACTCAGCGCAATGGCGTCTGCGGCACAGCCGATGGGCGACCCGTACCAGGTACTCAAGGTTACGGGCGAATGGAACTCGAAGACGACGGAGGACTACATCGGAATGTGCAAGGCGGAGATTACCGGCTCCAAGGAGATACAGCAAGACCTCGCATACATGGCCGGGCAATGGCGCGATACCGTCGTGCGGGAAATCGGGCGTGAACGGTACAACGAACTGTCGGAACAATTGGGCGGTGACCTTGCCTACGCCTATATGGACTACCGGGTAGAGGAACTGATGATCGACCGGCTGGTCAAGGAGCGAATGCCGAAATCGTCAGCCGACTACATCATCCGCAAAGCCGCAGAATCAAGCTTGCTCGGACTTTCGCAGACCTTGAACCGCTCGCCGCTTGCTGAGGAAATCGAGGCACGGGGCGAAGCGGCCTACCGTCCGAAAGGATGGGAAAAAGGTGCGGGTCGGGTATTGGGCGCAACGGCGGATGCCGTCATGATGGGTGGCGCAGGTTCGTGGGCGACATTGGCAAAGTTTGTCGGGGCGGACGTGGCTATCTCGGCAGTCGCCTCACGCTTCGAGCCTGAAAAGTCGCCCAAGCTCTCTGTGGAGCAATGTATCAGCAAAGGTGTGTTCGGTAGCGAACGGAACGTGTTTACGGACTTCCGTAAGGAGGCTGCAACAGTACAGACGGGTGATAGTGCGCTTATTGTGGCGGCCAACGAGCAGTTGAAGAAAAAAATACCTGTGATGAACTTTAATTTTTTGGAGTGGATGCAGACACCAAAGTTTACCCCTTTCCAAATGTCCGAAAAGCCCGGACACCCTGAAAAGAAAAATGAACGTGCCGAACGGTACAAGGATGTGCCGCTCATCGTCGCTCCCGGACAGGAAGAAGCCTATTTGAAGCATTTGGAGAAATATAAGAATGCAACGGCTGTAAAATCCACAAAGGAATCAACACAGCCGGAAATGGAACAGAGGGAAAAAGTGGAGAAAGAGGAACGGCAGGTGGTTATTCCACATGAGGAAGAAAAGCAAGAGAGAGAGGCTGTGCAGACCAACACGAACGGATGGAGCGGATTGCTCGGTACATTGGGATTAGAGGGATTGGGCGATATCACGGGCAACCTCGGATATGTCATGGCCATGCTGCCCGACATCCTGCTGGGAGCTTTTACCGGCAAGACGCAATCGTTGCGCTTTGGGGACAACCTGTTGCCGATAGCGAGTATTGTGGCCGGTCTGTTCGTGCGTAACCCGCTGCTGAAGATGCTCCTTGTCGGTCTGGGCGGCGCGAACTTGCTGAACAAGGCTGGACACGAGGCGTTGGGGCGTCCCATGCCGTCCGCCGACGTGCATACGGAAAACCAGTACCGCCGTTATCCCGACGAACCGCTCAATTCCCGTATCGTAAACCCTGTACTGCAAGGCAGCACGCTCATCGCCACGATAGACCGTGTGCCTTGTACCATCCAGCTCACGCCGACCGTCGCGGAGGCTTACCGTGCAGGGGCATTGCCGCTGAACACGCTGGCGAACGCCGTGCTTGCCAAGAGCGACCAGTTGCGCCATATTGCCTCGCAGAATTACGACGACGGACAGCGGGAGACGATTGTGCGCACACGGGGCATCCAATAAATCCATGAACAATAAAAGCATGATGATATGAAAGAAAAGTCGCAAATCGAAAAAAAAGCCGAAGAAAAGCAGACGGAACTGCTGTCTGCCGCACTGGGCGGGGCATCGAACGCCGGCGGCCATTGGCTCAACGTATCGGGCAAGGGATTTCCCCGGCTCTATCCGCAAGGGGTCTCGGCCAGCCCGTTCAATGCCCTCTTTATGGCCTTGCATTCGGACAATAACGGATGCAAGACCAACCTGTTCACGCTTTACAGTGAAACCAAGGCACGGGGGGCTGCGGTACGGGAGCATGAGCAGGGCGTACCGTTCCTGTTCTATAACTGGAACAAGTATGTCAACCGGAACAATCCGAATGAAACCATCGACCGTACCGCCTATCTCCAATTGGACGAAGAGCAGAAGGCACAGTTCAAGGGTGTCCACAACCGAGAAATCCGCACGCTTTTCAATATCGACCAGACGACGTTGCCCTACGTGGACAAGCCGGCTTACGAGGATGCGGTAAAGCAGGACGGCAGTGTTCAGGAAAGAGGATATGCCGAGGCGGACAACCGCAGGTTGCGCACTCGGTTCAACGACTTTCTATTGAAGATGCGGGACAACCTCGTTCCCGTGCGCTCGGACGGTAGCGGAGTTCCTCATTACGAGACGGACAAAGATGCGGTCTATATGCCGCGCCAAAAGGATTTTGAGCATTACCACGATTATGTGCAGGAAGCCTTGCGGCAGATCGTGAGTGCCACAGGACATCAACAACGACTTGCCCGTGAAGGCATGGTCATGAAGAATGGTGTGGCTCCGTCAGAGGATGCGGTAAAATATGAAAGGTTGGTTGTGGAACTGGCTTCGGGTATCAAGATGTTGGAACTGGGACTGCCCGCGCGTTTGTCCGATGCAAGCCTGAAGACGGTGGATTACTGGTGTCGGGAGTTCAAGGAAAACCCGTGTATAATGGACGCTCTCGAAAGCGACGTGAACAATGCGCTTGATGTTATCCGAAAAGCGGAACGGGGCGAGAAAATTGAGTACGCCACCCTGCGAAACAGACGGCAGACCACGACCATGCAGGAACAGATGCCCAAGCATTACTTTGTGGCGAATGAAATCCGCCAGCACCCGGACAAGGCGGCGAAAAGCATCGTCCTCGTCATCGACCGGGAGGCGAAATCGGCGGATGTCATTTTGCCGGCAGGAGCTTCGACCGAGGCGAACAACGAGATTCCCGGCATGAACAAGGGGCGTATCGAACGGGCATTGCAGAAAGAGGGTATCGAGCAGGTGCGTTTCTATAATACTGACGGTGCATTGGGTTACAGACCCGATGACAGCTATTTCAATGAAAAAATGGTGACACTGGCCCGGTTAAGGAACTACACGTTGGAAAAGCTCTCCACGCTGGACGTGTCGGAAGCTGTCAGACGGGCGAATGAGGTCGGGTTCGATGCCGTGCAGATGATTCAGGATGACAAGAACCGTTGGGCACTCTATATCAAGCCGGAAAACAAGGAGGGGTACAGCGTCTATCCCGACAAGGAGGATGTGAACCGTTTTTTCTCCACGCTCAAGCAGGCGATGGACAACATCGACAAGGTACGGATGGAGCTGGCGCACAAGTATTATGCACTGGCGGAGGTCAAACCCGACCTGAAAGTGGATTTGTTCGGCAGCGATACGCCGGAGATTGACCTGAACCGTATTCAGCGTGTTGCCATCTTCAAGACCAGGCAGGATGGAATCCAGTGTGTGGCAACCATCGACGGACAAAAGCTGCAGCCCCGCAGCGTCACTCCACAGCAGTGGCAACGGATGTGGGTGGCGGAAGACCGTGACGGCTACAAGCGGCATTTGGCGGCTACGCTGTTTGCCGATGTGCTGCAAAAGGGACAATCCGTCGGGGAACAGAAAGCGGAAGAGCAGGTACGGCAACAGAATGAGGTGGTGGCGGAAAATCGGTCGGAAGAGACGAATGATGAAAATATGTCTCCGAAACGGCAGTTTTGGGACAACCTCAAGGAAAAGCATCCCGACGCCCTGTATCTGATTCGTGCAGGAGAAGTCTATCGGCTTTATAATGAGGATGCGGCAAAGGGAGCTGATATATTGGGGATTACGATGAAGAAATATCCGGAACGTGGATTTTCGGCTTTCGCAGAGTTCCCAAGGACGCAACTGGACAGCTATCTGCCCAAACTTGTCCGTGCTGGTGAGCGTGTCGCCATCAGTGAGATAGAGCTACAGGATAAACGGCAGGACGAGCAGGAAACACATAGGGGTATTCATAGATAAGGAGTGACGATTATGACCAAGAATCAGGAATATGCACTGCAATACGCAGATTATGCGATGGCACAGATGCGAAGGTATGGCATCCCGGCTTCCGTCACATTGGCGCAAGGCATACTGGAAAGCAGCAACGGACAGAGCCGTCTGGCAAGGAACGAGAACAACCATTTCGGCATCAAGGCAACTTCCTCGTGGATTGCCGAAGGCGGCAAATACGGAATCTACACCGATGATAAGCCGAATGAAAAGTTCTGCAGCTATGACAGCGTGGGTGATTCATACGAGCATCATTCCCGCTTTTTGAAGGAGAACAGCCGCTATGCCGGTTGCTTCAAACTCTCCCCGGACGATTACAAGGGCTGGGCACAAAGCATTGAGAAAGCCGGTTACGCCACAGGCGGCAAGTATGCCGAGAACCTGCAGAAAATCATTGAGCAGAACGGCTTGCAGAAGTATGACAGACAGGTGATGCAGGAGATGACGGCACAAGGCCGGCAGTTCGGGGTGGAACACAATCCGCTCCAGACTTCCGAGAGTGCGGAACATGGAACGGGGTATTCGTTCCCGGTGGAACGGGAGGAATTTCTGTTCATTACCTCTCCGTTCGGAACACGGCAAGACCCGTTGGACAGCACAAAGCAACAGATGCACAAGGGCGTGGATATCCGTTGCAAAGCCGACGCGGTACTGGCTACGGAGAGCGGCGGCAAGGTCGTGGCGGTAAACCAGAACAAGAATACACCCGGCGGCAAGTCGCTGACGGTGGAATATGCTCGGACGGACGGCAGCAAGGTACAATGTACCTATATGCACCTCAAGGAGATTTCCGTCAAGGTCGGCGATACGGTACAGGCAGGCGGACGGCTTGGCACATCGGGCAATACGGGGACACGGACGACCGGGGAACATCTGCATTTCGGTGTGAAGAATATCTATGCCGACGGGACGAAACGGGATATAGACCCTGCGGCGTATCTGGCTGAAATCGCACAGAAAGGACATATCAAATTGCAAATGCTGCACAACGGAAATGACCTGCTCGTCAAATACAAGGCGGCGGAAGATACCGTGCCTGAAAAGAACCTTTCGCCAGACGGATGGATGAAAAAACTCCTTTCGTCGGAGGATAGCGGTGTGGGAATATCGGGATGCAACGACCCGATTGTGGAGATGGCGATGACCGCTTTCGCCTCCCTGATGCTTTTAGCCACACAGATTGATAACCGGGAGGAAGAGGAACAGAAGACGGCGATATCCGCCGCGATGGATCTTCGTACCATCGACCTGAAGCCGTTGTTGCCGAATATGAAGAACTGCGACCTGACTATCGGCGAGAACGGCAAGGCCATTCTGAAAGCGGACAACGGGGAACTGCATGTCTCGCGGGAGCTGACCGCTTCCGAGCTGAACCGGTTGTCTGCCACGTTGAACAACGGTACACTCACGGAAGAGGCCAAACAGATGCGTGTAACCGGTATGCTGAATACGGTTATCCTGTCGGAAGCGGCCTCACAGAATTTTGAGCAGGGGATGACCCGGCAACAGGGACAAACGGAAAACCTGCGAAGATAAAGGCATGGCGATATGATAAAATGCGTGATGATACAGCTATGCAAGTGTCTGGCGGGAGTTTCCCTCCTTGCGTTGCACCTCCGGTTCTGCTACCTGCTGTTGGGATGGATCGGGACGCTCGTTGTCGTGGGCGTGCAATTAGCCATCGCCGGATGGATGGTCTGGGCGATGATACGCGCACCCGACTGACCGCACTCTACAACAGTTCAACATCAATCAACCCATGTATCACTTGTCCGGATGATCCATGTATCATTAAAGACAAAAAACAGATGATTAAATGTAATGTTACGGTATGCGGCGTTATCGGCCGCGATGCGTCGGTTCGCAAGAATAAAGAAGAGAAAGAATTTCTGGTGTTTCCGCTCCGGGTACAGATTCCGGCGACGGGTGGCGGGCACACTATCGAGGTGGATGTCCGCAAGGAGGGCTGTCAGGAGGAAGCCGCCGGTTATCGGAACGGCTCCCGTGTAGAAGTGAGGGGTACGATGTATCTCAAACGCCGGGGCGACAAGCTATATTTCAACCTGTTCGCCGATGAAATCTGCAATGCCGCTACGGATGATGCGGATTGCGTCAAGGGCGAGCTGGTGTTTCGTGGTAAGGTCGGCCAGAACATCGAGGAAAAAAGGGATAAGAAAGACCAGCCTTATACGGTGTTCTCGGCGTTTAGCGCAGAGAAGGTCGATGACGGCTTCGAGTACCAGTGGGTGCGCTTCTTCTGTTTCGGTAAGGAGCGCGAAGCGTGGTTGCAGCCGGGTGTAAAGGTGGATGCCAAAGGTGAAATGAACCTGTCGGCACACAACGGGAAAATCAACCTTTCCTGCAAGATGGAGGAACTGACGCAATATGTGGCGGATTCGTCTAACTATAATCAATAAGGGTTATGGCCGGTTACAGAAAGAAGAATGCCGACGGACCGAACAGCGAGGACAAGGCTCTTGACCTGTTCGCCGAAATGATGATCGAGAAAATCGAGGGCATTCAAAAGGACTGGAAAAAGCCTTGGTTTACGGAGGGTACGCTACAGTGGCCCCGCAACCTTCACGGGCGCGAGTACAACGGGATGAATGCTTTTATGCTGCTTTTGCACTGCGAGAAAGAAGGGTACAAGATTCCCCGTTTCTGCACGTTCGATTGTGTTCAGAAGCTCAATAAGCCCGGAAAGGATGGAGAGGAACTGCCGCGTGTCTCCGTGCTTCGTGGTGAAAAATCCTTTCCGGTCATGCTCACCACGTTCACTTGTATCCATAAGGAGACTAAGGAGAAAATCAAGTATGACGATTACAAGAAACTCTCCGATGACGAAAAGGAACAATACAATGTCTATCCGAAGATGCAGGTGTTCCGGGTCTTCAATGTCGCGCAAACTAACTTGCAGGAAGCGAGACCGGAGCTGTGGCAAAAACTGGAGCGAGAAAATTCGCGTCCGGCAATCGAGGAGGGCGAGCATTTCAGTTTTGCCCCAGTCGATACGATGATAAGGGATAACCTGTGGATTTGTCCGATTACGCCGAAATATCAGAATGACGCCTACTATTCCATCACGAAGAACGAAATCATCGTACCCGAAAAGGAGCAGTTCAAATCGGGAGAATCGTTCTACGGGACACTGTTCCACGAGATGACGCACTCCACCGGAGCGGAAAACGTACTTGACAGGTTCAAGCCGACTACTTTCGGTTCTCCTGAATATGCCCGTGAGGAACTGGTGGCAGAGTTAGGCAGCGCACTGGTCGCACAGCGTTACGGCATGACCAAGCATATCAAGGAGGACAGTTGCGCGTATCTTAAAGGTTGGCTTGATGAGCTGAAGGAATCGCCACAGTTCATCAAGACAACGCTTCTGGACGTGAAAAGGGCAACCTCGATGATTACCCAGAAGGTGGATAAGATAGCGCAAGAACTGGAACAAAATGTCGGCGAGAAGCAGGAAAACGGAGCGGCAGCAAAGGAGAATACATTTTATTCTTCTGTTGCGTATCTCCAATTTTCGGATGACACGAGGCAGCTTGACGAACTTCGGGAGAAAGGCGATTACGAGGGATTGCTGACGCTTGCCAAGGAGTATTACGACGGCAATGGCATCAACGAACAGCATACTTATTTATCGGCCACGAACAACAAGGGTGACAGCCTTATTGCCGAGGATGAGAATTTCGCTGTCGTGTACAACGGGAGTGTCGGGGGAACCTACGAGGTGATGTTGAAATTCACGGAGCAGGAAATCCGAGACCATATCCGGCGTTACGGTGTCGATATCGCCGGAGATACAATAAAAGGGGTTGCCAGGGAGATGGCGGCGGAACAGTTCTCCGCTTTGGCGTATCAAAAGATTCCGGCCTTCGAGATGCCGAACGGTGAAGTGCTATATGTCGAATATAACAAGGAATCCGATACGCTTGATGTCGGGCAACCCACCAATGCCGGGCTGGTCGCGCAGCATCGTTTCCCTTACGACCACAATGTCGGGCTGGATGCCAATCTGCAAGCCGTGAACGAGAAGCTGAACGAGCTGGAAGAGTATCGGGCAGAACTACAAGAGGCAGAATACGGCAGCGGTATGCGCCGGTAAGGATGGAAAGAAAAAGATGCGGAACTGGTTGGCTCCGCATCTTTTTTGCAGTTTATTTCCCCAACAAACCGTCTATCATAGACTGTAAATTTGCTATGTCGCAATACTGGTTACATCCCCCTCGGTAGTCCTTTCCATTTTGAGCTGTCCGTATCAGAAACGAATCGAGTTCAATTCTTACGCCGCTGCCCATTCGTGACAGACCGGAAGAGTGGCTGATGTAAACGAACTTGCCGTTGCGCTCAATGAAGCAGGAGGTGTCATAATGCCCTTTTGAATTGGAAGCCACCTTTGCACCAACGGCTGCGGCATATTTGGAAATCTCACGCACCAATGCTGTCTGGAAACTGCGGTACTCTTTTGAAACATAGTCTCCTGCATCTGCAAGTATAGCGTCCTGCCATTTGGTATAAAAATTCTGTGCCATATTGATATTTATTATTATTCGTTCCGCAAATAACTTTTCCATTTCTCGCCGTCAATGGTCAGTTTGCCCATTTCCCAATCGTATTCCACTTCCGGTATATTGGTATAAGGGAAATGAACGGTGTAGCCTATCTGTCCGTAAGAGCAATGCAGAGGGGTAACGCAAATCTCCCAACCGAAGTAAGATTGCGGCGTGCAGTATTTTCGCCAGTTGAAACGACCTGCGGCAATATTGCCGCAAAGTCGTTTGAGTATGTCGTTTGTTGTCATTCTGTACCTCCTTTGCTGAGTATGGTGAGTTGTTCGGGACGGTCTGGAAACCAATAAGCATCACTGTCGATATATACGCATCTATAGCCATTCCAAGGTTTTCTGAAAGCTAATACTTCTTTGGGGCCAAATACCACCCCGTAGTCGTTTGTAAACGCCACCATATCGCCTACAGCCAAATCACTGTCTGTTTCCATGACTTCGGACAACCGGCTGAAAAACTCCATGCCCTCGGCTTCACGCTCTTTCTTCCAGCGCATAAACTCCTCTTTGTGGCTTCTTGATGAGCCAATAGGTAATAACTCCGATGCCAAAACCTCTGTCTCGGAAGAGCTTGTTGAGATTAAGATGATGCTGTCACTATCCACTTTTTCGGGAGTTGAGATAATTCGACATTCTATATCATTATCGGCAGTGTGCCAAAAAAGGAGGTTGCCTTGCTTGATGAAATCGTACTTGCTCATTGTCTTTTGATTTATTGTTTTTTTTATTTCCCTTTTCTTGAAGCCTTTTGACTTCGCCCAAAGGGGTTGTTTTCATGTGCGTCACAAACGGGGGGATGCAAGAACGATGAGCAAGGAACCTGCAATGAAATTTTATGAAATACCGTCATCTCCGATTACGGAAAGTTGTCGTCAAATTTTATTTCAGGTAGCGATAGCGGTACTTGGGCAATGTTCGTCCACCGTACCTTTGCACACGAAAACAGACCTGCGGCGTATGTCGGGGCTGTGAAGGGATTATACCCTTAAAACAGGAATATACCGGCTGTGAAACCGGTGGCGGAAGCTCTGCAGAGCATATTTATAAAAGTAACCGGGGAGCCTGTGCAAAAAAGAGAGCAACCACCCACTTTTGAGGCGGGTGGTTGCCAATGTTTCGGACAAACATCAGAAGTGGTAATCAACAACTCCTCCGATGTAGAGTATCGTTCCCGGTTCAAGCCTACAAACAAACTCCATAAACGTAAAGGACTGTTCGGCAAAAGACTGCAGCCATCGCCATCCAAATAGAAATGATAGGCGACATCCAACGGATTTTCCACTGCCTGTTTGAGATAATAGGTCGAACCCCATTCCAACATATTATCTGCCGTAAGAGCATTCGCTCTTTTTTTGATATTGGCGACATACTCCTCTTTCCATTGCTCTATTCCACCATTATAGCGCATGGTGTCATCGGATATAAGCTCGAACATTCCTTTGGGCAAGGCATGATTGACCAAATTGGCAATATCCTCTTTACGGTCTTCCTCGTCTATTTCTGAACAATAGTCATAGAAGCTCCCGTCTCCTTGCTGGAGTGTGTCCTCATTCAGATAGTTTTCTTTGTCTATCGGCTCCGTTGAAATTTGAAAAATCCTGCTGTGCATAATTGTAAATTTTAGATTGTCAAATATTTTCTTTTTTTCCTTTTCTTGAAACTCTTTTGGCTTCTCGTCGGGGAATGATTTTTATGCAGGACTGACAGCGGGAAAAGGACGGATAAGGCAAGTAAACAGTGTACGGGATGAAACGGAATACCCAACCGCCCAATGTAAGAGCACAGTCAGGCTCGTCCGACTATGCCCTGCAACGAGGTGGGGAGTGAAAGTCAATCTTCGATTTGTGGAAGGCTGCCGTGAAGAATATCCGGGAACCGTTAGTGAAAGCGATACTTGACGACCAGACGCACGCTGTACCTTTGCATATAAAATCTCTCCGAAGAGAATTGCCGACGTGAGATGAAAAGAGACCATAATTGAGAAACGCTATTATTCATAAGGGGAAAAGACTATTCGTGGTTGTTATAAATGCTTGATTAACATGAAAATACAATTCGCGCCATAAAATAATCCTTTCTTGAAATAAAAATCACAGAAAAAGAAACAAGATTAAAAAATAACCATTAACTTTGCACCAGTCAAGTTTCCAATCGAAGCGTCGAACGGAATTAAAAGGGAATCCCGGTGAAAATCCGGAGCTGTACTCGCAGCTGTAAGTCCTATTAAAGTTTATCGCACTCTTTGCCACTGGTGAAAGCTGGGAAGGCGCGATAAGCGGGATGAGCCAGAAGACCTGCTTGATGAGATAGATTTAGTGACCACGGGATAATTGGCATTAGATTAAAATGAACAGAGGCTCGTCCACAGGCACCTATATTCTTTTTGATAACCGATTTCTCATTCGTTGCAAATCTGTCGCAATAAAAACGAATGTGTGTTTAAACTTTTTGTTTAACTTTTAATAATTAAGTTATGAAAAAGAATTTTAGATTCTTGGCAATGGCTGTTGTAGCAATGGCCGCCGCAGTGTTCACGGGATGTTCATCCGACGATGACTTCCTTGCTCCGTATGAGGAGAGTGCGATTCAAACCCGCGCGATAAGTTCTACCAATGCGCTTATCGATTTTGATAACGTACCTTCCAGCGTAATGGCTTCTGACCAGTATGGAAACAATCTCTATTCTGCCACGGCCAACGGCAAGCAGGTAACGACCGGCTACATCACTCAAATCGGGCAAACCGGTACGTACATTCAGTTCCCGATTAACTATTTGGAACAAGAATGGGTAAGCGGACAGCCTTGGGAATATGAATTTTGGAATGGTGGTTTTGCCATCTCTAATTTCCATAATCTGACACAGGGGGATTATCAAAACCAATGTAGCGTGTACTGGCCCAACGGCGGTCATAGCGGTAAAAATTTTGCTGTAGCTTTCGGTTATAGCGATTCATACAATGATTCACAAGCAACCTATGACAAATGTGCGAAGATTTACCTGACCGATGCAACCGGCTACAGAGTCGTTACCACAAACACTCCTGTCAAGGGTACACCGAAATATGGTAAATTCAACAGCGTATGGGTTTGTAATACGACTTATACCTACTTAGTCATGAAGGATGGCAACTCGTTTACACAAGGCTCTTTGTCGGCACAAAAAGGATGGTTTAAGGTGGTATTTGTTGCGTTGGATGCGACGGGTAAACCTACAGGTAAGGAAGTAGAATACTATTTGGCAAACTTCGATTCCAGTAAAGATGCAGAATCAGGTTTGACCAATAAAATCCGTACCGGATGGAATCAAGTGGATTTAAGCGGTTTAGGTGACAGCGTATGTACTGTAGCTATCAATTTCGAAGGAAGCGATTCAAGCGCATACGGATTGAACACTCCTGCTTACGTTGCTATAGACGATATTGATGTAACCGTAAACGAATAACATGAATTTGGGGCAAATGCTTTTTAACGGCAAGTGCAAAGTATTTGCCCCTTTTTATTATATCCCAATGGAGATTGGAATCAAATACTTTCTTCAAGGGAATTTCAGCATTAAAATTATAAATATAATGAAGAAGAATTTGCTTTTATTCTCCTTGACGATATTTCTATTTGCATGCAACAAAGACGAAGAAATATCGCAGGACGTGACCGTGCCTCCTGTCATTGAATTGGACAGCGAAGACGGAATCTATGTTGTAAAGATAGGAAAAGAGGTCGTTATTGAGCCGACCTATCAGAATGTCGATTACGCCGTTTATTCATGGAAATGCAACGGTCGTATCATTTCCGACGAGCCTCAATTGAAATACATTTTCAACGAATGCGGTTCGTATTACGTTACCCTGCGTGTGGATACGAGGGATGCCAGCACAGAGGAAGAAATTCGTGTGGATGTCAATGAATTGGCTCCGCCCGTTATTTCATTGGTAACCCCCTCTATAGGGCTTAAAGTTGTCGCAGGACGTGAGTATATCCTTACACCCGACATTCAAAATGCAGAAGGAGCTACTTATTTGTGGACTCTTAACGGAAACGAAGTCGGAACGGAAAATACTTATACATTCAAGCAAGATGAGTTGGGAACTTATGAACTGACCTTAACCGTAACAAATGAAGACGGACAATCAAAGAAGACAGTTTCTATTGAGGTTGTCGATAAACTTCCGATTGAAATCGTAGTTCCGTCATCTTTATATTTTACCGAGAATAATACCAAATACGTAGAATTAGGACGTACTTTGTTTGTCCGCCCCTTTGTATCAATAAGTGCCGAGCCTTCTTATCAATGGAGTTTGGACGGGCAACCGATTGAGGGAGCCAATTCTTTGGTTTACGGTTTCAAACCCGCTAAAACCGGAGAACACACGCTTACCTTTACTGTGAAATACGACAATCAAGATACAAAAGCAGTGCTCACCCGTAATATTTCGGTCTCCGGTGTCGATGAAGTCAGTGTCAATATTCCGGTGAAATGTTGTGAAGCGGCCGGAAAAAGACCTTTTGCTGCCGGAAATTCCATTTACAGCAATAAAGTATATGAATTTGTTCCGGCTCCGGGACAATTTGTAAACGAAACGAATACAGCAGGTTTCAATGGGGAAAACACGCACGAAGCAGCCTGTGCTTACGCACAAAAACGTCTTGATAATGAACAATATGTTTCTCTCGGAGGTTGGGGAGGATATATCGTAGTAGGATTCGACCACAGTATCGAAAACAAAGGCGGTTATGATTTTTCCATCAAAGGAAATGCCTTTGATTCGTCAAATGAACCGGGCATTGTATGGGTAATGCAAGATGTCAATGGAGACGGCTTGCCCAACGATGAATGGTATGAACTGAAGGGTTCTGAATATGGAAAACCCGAAACCATTCAGGACTATGCCGTAACTTATTTCCGTCCCGGTCCCAACATGGACACCCAATGGCAAGACAACAAGGGAAATAAAGGGGCGATTGACCGTCTCGGCAACTATCACCCGCAAGAGTTTTATTATCCTTTGTGGATTGAAGAGGATTCCTATACGTTATACGGCACATGCCTGAAAGCACGTACCGAACAAAGCCCGTCGACAGGCATGTGGTCCAATAATCCGTTCGGGTGGGGATATGCCGATAATATTGGTGATGATATGCCCAATAAAGACAATCCTAACGCGGGAGCACTTGGAAACTATTTTAAGATTTCCGATGCGCTCAATATCGACGGCACGTCTGCAAACCTTTCCCATATCGACTTTATCAAGGTGCAGACCGGAGTCAATGTAAAAGCCGGATGGTTAGGGGAAAATTCCACGGAAGTTTTCAAGTTCTGTGATGAAAACAACAATAACGACAAATAAAATTCATTATGAACAAAATATATCATTTCATCCTATTCTGTTTCGCTACGCTCTGCCTTGCTGCATGTAGTGATGACGACCCTGAAGTAAGCGGAATAGACGGCAAGGATCACTTCATCTCCGAGTTTGCTCTAACTGTAGATGGCATTACCTATCAAGCCATGATAGTCGGGGACAAGATTACAGTTGAGATACCTTATAATACCAGTCTGAAAGGGGCTACCGTAGAGTATGCCCTTTGCGAGGGAGCCTCTATTAACCCGAATCCATCGACCATAGAGGATTGGGAGAATGAATGGAAATTCGTAGTTACCTCCAAAATGCAGGATAGCAAAGTATATTCCTATACTTATCAATATACAGACATCGAACAGAGCGGCAGCGTAGTACTTGCCACGCAAGCCGAGGTTGATAATTTTGCAAAGACAGGAATAAACAAAATCGAAGGCAGCCTGACCATCGGAACGGCAGACGGAGAAGAAATCACCAATCTGGACGGACTTGCCAACCTGAAACAAATCAGTAACTCCCTTGTCATCAATCCGTCTTACAAAGGAACGGATTTGACCGGGTTGGATAATCTGGAACAACTCGGAAGTTTCAAATTAGGTTCGACAACTTCTGCCAGTAAAAACATAATGCTCAAAACGGTTAATCTGCCCTCTTTGCTTGGAGTGACCGGTGATTTTGTCGTTAACAGTTCTGTCATTGAAAAAATATCTATACCCAAAGTCGAGTTCATTGGTGAGGATATGTATATAACTTCCGATGCTTTACTTGATTTGGATGCAAATGCCGTTGAATCTGTCGGAGCTTCCTTAATTGTCAAAGGTTCGGTAGCGCAAAAAGAATCAGCGACAACCGAAGCCATTGTTTTCTCAGCACTAAAACAGATCGGGAATGAACTTACAATCCAATATTTTCCCAAACTGCAAGGAATTTATCTACCGGCATTGGAAAGCGTGGTCGGTACTGCTTCATTCTCCGATATGTCCTCCATCGGAAGTCTTGCAATGACCGAATTACATTCGGTTGGAGGACTGACTATAAAAAATTGCAAAGAGATTTCCATTGTTGAACTTCCCGGTCTTATTTCCTGCGGAGAGACCAGTGTGGATGCGAATAAAGTCAATAAACTCAATATAGCTTCTTTGAAAGATGTACTCGGTGATATGACATTAAGTAATCTGCTCATAGAAGAGCTGGATTTGTCCCAGATAAATTTTAACGGAAATACACTTACCCTACAATGTGCCCGACTAAATAAAATAGTAGGACCGGAAACATTTAACGGTAGCCTTCTTCTACTTCCTAAATCCTGTCGATTGACAGAATTTACGTTGGAAGGAATCTCAAATATACAGGGTGACTTCCAATGCAAAGATTATTCTTATGTAAAAGAATTTGTCATGCCATTTATTCGTGTGGCAGGAGATATGACTATTGCATTGAATTCGGGAAGTGTTAATACGGCGGCGGAAATCGAATTTCCTAAATTGCAGGAAATTGGAGGGACCTTAACCTTAGGAAGTAATTCAAATGCCAATAATATTGCATTCCCGTCATTGAAAAAGATTCTCGGTTCATGTTCAGTTACGACTACTTATCTTAAGAATGATATTGAGTTTACCAATCTGGAAAGCATTGGAACGGATGGAGCTGATGAACAAATTAAGTTTGAGATTGAGGCTACTAATATTCTATGTCCCAAATTAAAAACGATAAATGGGAAGTTTGATATTGCAACATCTTCTTTTATGTTTGGTATGGAAGTAGATAAAGTATCTTATCCTAACGTAGAATCAATATCCGAAAATCTTTCAATAACATGCCCGTATTCTGATTTTGGTTCTAATGGTATTTTGTCCATTGATTTTTCAGGTCTCAAATCAGTAAAAGGGATTAGTATAAGCGGGCAAGGAGATGTTAGCGATTTCAGTTCTTTCAAATACCTGTTTGAAAACAATGTTCTAACAGGAGAATCTCAATGGTCTGTCAAAGAATGTGGTTACAACCCCACTTTCCAAGAGATGAAAGACGGGAAGTACAAGCTTGCCGAATAGATAACGAAACAATAAATTTTCTGCCAATCCTCGGTATGCTTACCGTAAGGTAAGCTGCCGGGGATTAACTATAAAAATAACGGTATGACCTATCACCAATTGAAATATCTGCTATGGAGCGTAGTTGTCGGAGTGACACTATCCTTGACATCCTGCATGAAGTGGGACTACGGCGATGCCGTGGAAGATTTCAACGCCACGGGAGCCGGACTGTTCATCACCAACGAGGGCAACTTCCAGTACGGCAATGCTACCTTGTCCTATTACGACCCTGCGACCAAACAGGTACAGAACGAAATCTTCTTCCGTGCCAACGGCATGAAACTCGGCGACGTGGCGCAGTCGATGACCATCTACGACAACAAGGGCTGGGTCGTGGTGAACAACTCCCACGTGATTTTCGCCATCGACCTGAACACCTTCAAGGAGGTAGGACGCATCGAGAACCTGACCTCACCGCGCTACATTCATTTCCTAAGCGACGAAAAAGCCTACGTCACCCAACTGTGGGACAACCGCATCTTCATCATCAACCCGAAGAAATATGAAATTACCGGCTACATTCAAGTGCCGGACATGACGATGGAAAGCGGCTCGACGGAGCAGATGGTGCAGTACGGCAAATACGTCTATTGCAACTGCTGGTCGTATCAGAACCGCATCATCAAAATCGACACCGAAACCGACCAAGTGGTCGATGAACTGAAGGTCGGCATACAACCGACATCGCTGGTCATGGACAAGTACAACAAGATGTGGACGGTGACCGACGGCGGTTACGAAGGCAGCCCCTACGGTTACGAAGCCCCGTCGCTCTACCGCATCGACGCCGAGACATTCACGGTGGAGAAGCAGTTCAAGTTCAAGTTGGGCGACTGGCCCTCGGAGGTACAGCTCAATGGCGACAGGGACAAACTCTACTGGATCAACAAGGCCATTTGGAGCATGGACGTGACAGCCAGCCATGTGCCGGTGCGTCCGTTCCTCGAATACAGCGGCACGATTTATTACGGACTGACGGTAAACCCCGCCAACGGGGAAGTATACATCGCCGATGCCATCGACTACCAGCAGCAGGGCATGATTTACCGCTACTCGCCCGAAGGGAAATTGATAGATGAATTTTATGTCGGGATTATCCCCGGTGCATTTTGTTGGAAATGAAGAATAAATTGCGGCATATATACCATATTATTTTCATCACGAAAAGACAGGAGATGACGATTCCAATGACAACCAAAGGAATGATTCTCGATCAGATGGTACAAATTTTCACAAGGAAAGGCTGTCATGTCTATGCCTGCAATGCTTTTCTCAATCATGTTCATATACTTGTAGAGATACCATCTCCCACGGACTTCGCAAAGATTATCAATAAAGTAAAAAGTTCTACAGGCGTTGTCTATCGAAAATATCCGGAATATGCGGATTTTTCAGGATGGGCAGCCGGATTTGATTCGTTTAGCGTGTCATTCAATGATCTGAATCGGGTAAAACACCACATTGAGAAACAAGAGACGGTTCATCAGGAACTTTCATTCGAGGACGAATACGACCAACTGCTTGAAGAAAACGGATTCAATGCCTATCAAGATTTTATGCGGGCATCATTCTCTGCATATGCTGCGGTAAATAACCATATTAAAAACAAAAGGAAATGACATATACAAAATATTTACTTTTCTCAATATTGGTTGTCTGTCCATCCGTGCTGTCTGCGCAGGGAATCACCCGGCGTATTCACCAGATAGACGAGGTGACCGTATGGGGCAAACGGCCGATGAAGGAAATCGGCGTGCAGAAGACGAAGTTCGATTCACTCGCACTGAAAGAAAATATCGCCCTCTCGATGGCGGACATCCTGACGTTCAACTCGTCCGTGTTTGTCAAGAGCTACGGCCGCGCCACGCTCTCGACCGTCGCCTTCCGAGGCACGTCGCCCAGCCATACGCAGGTGACGTGGAACGGGATGCGCATCAACAACCCCATGCTCGGCATGACCGACTTCTCCACCATTCCGTCCTACTTCATCGACCAGGCATCGCTGCTGCACGGTACTTCATCGGTGAACGAAACGGGCGGTGGACTGGGCGGTCTGGTCAAACTCGGCACGGCTCCTGAAGTCGCTGAAGGGTTCAACGCCCAGTACGTGCAGGGCATCGGCTCGTTCAAGACCTTCGATGAGTTCGCCCGCTTCACCTACGGAAGTGAGCGGTGGCACGTCTCCACCCGTGCGGTCTATTCTTCCTCGCCTAACGATTACAAGTACACCAACCACGACAAAAAGATAAACATCTACGACGAGGATAAGAACATCGTCGGACAGTATCACCCGAAAGAGCGCAACCGCTCCGGGGCGTTCAAGGACCTGCATTTGCTTCAGGAAGTGTATTACAATACCGGGAAAGGCGACCGTTTCGGGCTGAACGCCTGGTATATCAACTCCAACCGGGAACTTCCGATGTTGACGACCGACTATGGAGATGCAACCGACTTCGAGAACCGCCAGCGAGAACAGACGTTCCGCAGCGTCTTGTCCTGGGATCACATGAAAAGCAACTGGAAACTCGGCGTGAAAGGCGGTTACATACACACATGGATGGCCTACGACTACAAGCGTGAGGTCGCACCTGACAACTGGGCGTCGATGACCCGCTCCCGCAGCAAGGTAAACACGTTTTACGGTCAGGCGGAGGGAGAGTATTCTTTGGATAAAAAATGGTTTTTCACCGCCAATGTATCGGCACACCAGCATTTGGTACGGAGCGAGGACAAGAACATCATCTTGCAGGACGGTGGCAAGGCCATCGTGGGCTATGACAAGGGGCGCGTGGAACTCTCCGGCTCCGTATCCGCCAAGTGGCAGCCGATAGACCGCTTGGGTATGTCGGTGGTACTGCGGGAAGAGATGTATGGTTCCGATTGGATTCCACTCATTCCGGCTTTCTTCATTGACGGTATCATTTCCCCGAAAGGAAATGTGATGCTGAAAGCATCCATATCGCGTAACTACCGTTTCCCAACTCTGAACGACCTATACTTTTTGCCGGGAGGTAATCCCAACCTGAAAAACGAACAAGGTTTCAGTTATGATGCCGGGGTGAGTTTCGATGTCGGCAAGAAAGGCATTTACAAGTTGAGCGGCGGTGCGAACTGGTTCGACTCCTACATCGACGACTGGATTATCTGGCTGCCCACCACCAAGGGCTTCTTCTCGCCCCGCAACGTAAAGAAGGTCCACGCCTACGGCGTCGAGGTCAAAGCGAACTTCGCCGTGCAGCCGGCGAAAGATTGGCTCATCGACTTGAACGGGTCCTATTCGTGGACACCCTCCATCAATGAAGGTGAGAAGATGTCGCCTGCTGACCAGTCAGTGGGCAAGCAGTTACCCTACGTGCCGAAGCACTCCGCATCGCTGACCGGACGGTTGTCGTGGCGGACTTGGGCGTTCCTTTACAAATGGGCGTTCTACTCGGAACGTTACACCATGTCGAGCAACGACTATACGCTGACAGGACACCTGCCCGAATATTTCATGAGCAATGTCTCGTTGGAGAAAAACCTGTTTTTCAAACCGGTGGACATCCAGTTAAAATTCGCCGTCAACAACCTCTTCAACGAGGACTACCTTTCGGTACTCTCGCGCCCCATGCCCGGCATCAACTTCGAGTTCTTCATCGGCATTACCCCGAAGTTCGGGAAAAACAAGAAAAAGTCCGAAAATACAAATATGTAACGATATGAAAGCATTAAAGAATTTAAGCCTGCTGTTGCTACTTGTATTGGCATTCACAGGCTGCCACAATAAAAGTTCAAAACTCGCCGATTTCAACCGAACGGTCTATACACCTGAATACGCTTCGGGGTTTGACATAAAAGGTGCAGACGGCAAAAAGAGCGTATTGGTTACCGTCACGAACCCTTGGCAGGGCGCCGACAGCATCACTACGAACCTGTTCATTGCCCGTGATGACGAAGAGGTTCCGGCGGATTTCACCGGTCAGATGCTCAAGGGGGATGCCGAGCGCATCGTCTGCATGTCCTCGACCCATATCGCCATGCTCGACGCAATCGGCGAAACGGGACGCGTAGTCGGCGTGTCAGGCATCGACTACATCTCCAATCCCGACATTCAGGCACGGCGGGACAGCGTTGGAGATGTGGGCTACGAAGGGAACATCAATTACGAACTGCTGCTCTCGCTTGACCCCGACCTCGTGTTGCTTTACGGCGTGAACGGGGCAAGCTCGATGGAGGGTAAGCTCAAAGAGTTGGATATCCCGTTCATGTATGTCGGCGATTACCTCGAAGAGTCTCCGCTGGGCAAAGCCGAATGGCTGGTGGCACTTTCGGAGGTTATCGGAAAACGGGCGGAGGGCGAAAAAGTATTCGCGGAAATCCCCGTCAGATACAATGTCCTGAAAAAGAAAGTAGCGGACAATATCCTCGACGCTCCGTCAGTCATGCTCAACACGCCTTACGGCGACAGCTGGTTCATGCCCTCGACCGAAAGCTATGTCGCCCGGTTAATCAAAGATGCCGGAGGCGATTACATCTACAAGAAGAACACAGGAAACGCTTCCGCGCCCATCGACCTCGAAGAGGCGTATCTGCTGGCCTCGCAAGCCGATATGTGGCTGCATGTGGGGATGGCGAACACGCTTGATGAACTGAAAGCCGCATGCCCGAAGTTCATCGACACCCGCTGTTTCCGTGGTGGACAGGTCTATAACAACAACGCCCGCACCAATGCTGCTGGCGGCAACGACTACTATGAGTCGGCGGTCGTAAATCCCGACCTCGTGCTGCGAGACCTCGTGAAGATATTCCACCCCGAACTGGTCGAGGAAGATTTCGTCTATTACAAGCAACTGAAATAGATGCGCTCCCGTTCCGCCATATTGTTTGCCATGCTGGCCGCCCTCACCCTTTTCCTGTTTCTGCTGGATTTGGCGGTGGGGGCAGTCGCCGTACCGCTCGGCGATGTATGGGCGGCTTTGACGGGCGGCGACTGCCCGCGGGCGACGGCGAAAATTATACTGAATATCCGACTGATTAAGGCGGTGGTCGCGTTGCTGGCCGGAGCAGCTCTGTCGGTCAGCGGTCTTCAGATGCAAACCCTCTTCCGCAATCCTCTTGCCGGCCCCTACGTGCTCGGCATCAGTTCGGGCGCGAGCCTCGGCGTGGCACTCGTCGTGCTTGCAGGCTTCGGTTCGTCGATAGGCATTGCCGGGGCGGCTTGGCTCGGAGCGGCGCTCGTGCTGGTCGTCATCGCCGCCGTCGGCCACCGCATCAAGGACATCATGGTGATTCTGATTCTCGGCATGATGTTCTCGTCGGGAGTCGGCGCGATTGTACAGATATTGCAATATCTCAGCAAGGAAGAATCCCTGAAAGCCTTTGTCATTTGGACGATGGGGTCGCTCGGCGACGTGACCTTCGACCAGCTTGCGGTACTCGTCCCGTCGATTATCGCCGGACTGTTGTTGGCGGTGGTGACGATCAAGCCGCTCAACTTACTGCTGTTCGGCGAGGAGTATGCCGTGACGATGGGGCTGAACATCCGACGCTCGCGCGGGCTGCTGTTCCTCTCCACGACGCTGCTTGCTGGTACGGTGACCGCCTTTTGCGGTCCGATAGGCTTCATCGGACTGGCCATGCCCCACGTCACGAGAATGCTGTTCCGCAACAGCGACCATCGGGTACTCGTACCGGGAACCGTTCTTTCGGGTGCGGCGGTGCTGCTTCTTTGCGACCTCGTTTCTAAAATGTTCACCCTGCCGATCAACGCCATCACCGCATTGCTGGGAATCCCCATCGTGGTGTGGGTGGTCTTGCGCAATAAATCCGTCACCGCATGATAAAGTTACACGATTTTTCCATAGGCTACGGCGAGCGCACCTTGCTCTGCGAGGTGGAAACCACCATAGAAAAGGGCAGGCTGACTGCCCTTATCGGGCGCAACGGCACGGGCAAATCGACACTGCTTCGAGCCATCGCCGGACTGAACCGCCGTTATACCGGCCGAATCCTGCTCGACGGGCATAACGCCGCCGATATGCGAGCAGCAGAAATGGCCAGAACGCTGGCATTCGTCACGACCGAGCGCACACGCATCGCCAATCTCAAATGCAAGGATGTCGTGGCTATCGGCCGCGCACCCTATACCAACTGGATTGGAAAGATGCAGGAGGTCGACAAGGAGATCGTCATGCGGTCGCTCGCCTCGGTGGGCATGGAGGCTTATGCGGAGCGCACGATGGACAAGATGTCGGACGGCGAGTGCCAGCGCATCATGATCGCACGGGCGTTGGCGCAGGATACGCCGATTATCCTGCTCGACGAACCCACCTCGTTTCTCGATATGCCCAACCGCTACGAATTGTGTACACTGCTGGCACGGCTGGCGCATGAAGAAAACAAGTGCATCCTTTTTTCCACGCACGAGCTGGATATCGCCCTCTCGCTTGCCGATGCGATAGCCCTTATCGACCCACCCCAGTTGTCGTATATGCCGACCGAAGAGATGCGCCGGAGCGGCTGCATCGAGCGGCTGTTCCGAAATAATTGTGTGACGTTCGATGCCACGACAGGATTCATAAAAGTGGGACAATGACTAAGGAATATATCATAGAGAATTTCACAGCAAATATCAGCGTGGACGAATATATTTCACGCTTCCGGGACGAAAAACGTTTTGTCGAATTTTGCAAACAATGCCCCAACTACGGTAATAGTTGGGGATGCCCGCCGTTCGATTTCGATACCGGAGAATTTCTGCGCCAATATGAATATGCCCACCTGATGGCCACGAAAATAATTCCGGTCGAGAAAAATATTCCGATAGACAGAACGCAGGAATTGATTAAACCGGAACGGCTCAGGATAGAAAGGGAATTGCTGGAAATGGAGCACAGATACGGAGGTCAGGCATTCGCCTATGTAGGAAAATGCCTATACTGTCCCGATTCCGAATGCGCCCGCAAATGCAACCGTCCTTGCCTGCATCCGGACAAAGTACGTCCCTCGCTTGAAGCATTCGGGTTCGATATGACACGAACACTCTCGGAACTTTTCGGGATAGAGCTGCTTTGGGGAAAGGATGGTATTCTACCGGAATATCTTGTGATTGTAAGCGGATTATTTCATAATTCGGCAGAAAATATTATCAGTCATACGAAGCGTAATCAGGATTCAGGAAACCTATAATCTTATTACCCTCATTGATAACAAAAGTCCCTGCAATCCGAATTATAGATTGAGGGACTCGATGAAAGTGAATGTAAAAACTAAAAGAACAACTCTACTTTCGTATGCCTGTTGACTTCGACCGGTACATGGTCGGCTATGCCGCCTCTGCTTACCTTGACGATGCGTTCGATCGGTATGCCACGCTTTTTCAATTCTGCAACGATATAATCCGCTCTCGATGTACTTAATGAACCATTAAGCACAGGAGTTCCAGTCGAACTGTCGGCCGCACCGGTTACTCTCAAGGATAATCCGTATTTCTTGGCCACGCGAGCCAGTTCATCAAGGTTAAGCATTTGGGAAGCATCCGTCAGGTGCGCCGTATTGAGGTTAAAAAAGAAATAGACAGGCGACCCGATGCAATTCCCGGCTTGTATGAGTTCCGTCCTTTCAGAGACGATTATGCCCGGTTTCTCGGCATCATCTCCGTTGTTGCCATATCCAATACTTGCAGAATCAAGCGGCGAGATTCCATCCCAATGCCGGTTTTTCAATCTTGCCCGTAGTGAGTTCAATCCGCTGTAATTATTTCTGGGATAACCTTGACGGCGGTCGGTCTCATCGTCATTAACCAGATGACCGTACTTGTCAAGCAATCCTTCTATTTCCAGAATTTTCTTCAATTCTGCGACCGTCCGTCGGTTGCGGTCGTACCAGTCTTTATAACGCTTGTTTTCTCCGGATAAGATATTGGCATGATCCACGAGCCACTCATTCTGACGAATGTAAGATGTCGCATCAACCGCGCGTTTCCAACCGACCTTTCCGAGATGAAACGTGAAACCGGCGGTCAGCGATACCATGTGGTCGCCGAGGCGGTTCGGGCGTCCGTAACCATCGAAGTCCTGAAAGGTGGTCGTGCCGGAGAGTTCCAACATGGCACTTACTCGTTTGGAAATCCGATATTCTCCCTGTACGCCATACGAAACAGTAAAGGGATTATTCCCGTTAGAGGCATTGTGCAACAGGCCGACACCGGCAAAGGGAGCAAGATTCCAGCGTACCTGTTCTTGCCGGGCATATCTGCAGCCAAGGACATTCCACAGCAGATCCGCATGGATATGGTGGTAGTCCTGATTGGACAATGTTCCATCTTTGAACTGCACACCGCTGTAATTGATACGTGCGCCGACGGACGGAGTGAACCATTTTCCGACTGCGAAACTGTACGAGGGTTTCAAGCGTCCGAAGAGGTCTTCGCAGCCGAGAGGTGTGCCGAGAAAGGCGGACGTACCCCCGGCAATACTGACAAACCAGTTGCCAGTCAGGGATGCCGGAAGTACCACTCCGTCAAGATAGACGGGCTGTATCGGTTGCAGTTCCTCCGAGACATTATAGTACGGTGTATGTTGTACAGTATCCACCTGTACGGGTTGTATACTTGCCTGTGCCTGCAACGTGCAAAGCACGGCCAATATAAAAAAGATTTGTTTCGTCATATTCCAATGATATTATTCGTTATACTTTTTGATTTGTCATGAGACGTATGCCACTTACCGTTTGGGTTTCTTGCCAATGGCCGGACGCATCATGCGGCTCGCCATCCTCATGCTGCGGAGTGCCCATGCACGGTTGTCCTCGTCCTCATCGCGCCCCCATTTCAGGTCGCTGCCGCCACCTCCGCCGCCACGAGTTTCGGCAAAAGTGGTGGCATCATCGACCATACCGAGAAACAGCATCGTCGCGCAGTGCATCACGTCTGTACCTTGTTCCGCTATGGACTGGACGAGCGAGCCGTCGAACAGTTGCCGTTCCGCCACGTCCATCTGTGCCGATACGTTCCTATACTCGCCGACCACATTTTCCAGCAGGACATCCTTGAGCAACGTGTCCACTTTGGAATGTATATCATGGGAGTATTTGTAGGCTTCCTCCTTGAGTTCCCCGGTACGTTCCTCAATGGCATCCATGTTCTCTTTCAGCTCGGCAAGCTGCCGGTCAGCCGTCTGTAACTTCTCCTGCTTGTCTGCCAGTTGCCTGTTGATGCCTGCCAGCTCTTTCTCCAGACTTTTAACTTGTGCGGCTAATTGTTCCGCATCGCCCTTGTTCGCTTTCAAATCCTGTTCGGCTGCCGATAGCAGAGCCTCTTTTTCGGCTTTCGACTTCTCAAGGTTATCGACCATTGTCGTAAGCCCCTTGACCCTGCGCTCTGCCAGACGGATGTCCGATTGAAGGGTTGCCAGCACCTTTTGGTGGCGGTCTATATTTTCCTCGATGGTCGTACATTCTTCCGATAGCATACGGCGGTATTCTTCGGTAGTCCTGTGCCGTGCGCCTGTTTCGGATATGCTTGTTCCTCTCGACATTCCCCACCTTGTATTGACTTCGGCGAAAAAGTCGGTATGAAGCTGTTTCATCCTTGCGCTGTATTCAAACTTGTCCTTTCCGGCGAATATTTCCTTGTACGCAAAGCGGCCGTCTTTGATTGGCAACAAAGTACAATGCACATGAGGGTTCAATTCGTCAAGGTGTACGATGAATGCGGCGATGTTCTGCTCGCCATATTTGCCACTCACGAATGAATAGACGTCTTTCGCCCAGCGTTCAATATCGCTCATTCTTTTGATACGGGTATTGTTCGCACCTTCATCAAAATCCACGTTCTGCGTGCCGAACGCGAGTTCGTGCATCCGCTTACGGGAACCGCCGAAAATGAAGTTCACCACCGTGCGGTACTTCGGTTCTGCCAGTCCTTCGTTGGGGTCTTTGATTCCACGCCTCTCCAATATGTCCGCCATCCGTTCGGGAATGTTGCGGCTCGTGTCAATGGGACGTACCTTGCCTCCGGGCGCAATCTCGAAGTTCAGGTGTTTGCGTGTGGGGTCGTAATTCCCCTTATTCATAGCGTACTTTTCCGCCCTTTCACTGCGGTCACGCAAATGTTCGTTGCTTTGGGCTGCGGTGATGCCTTTCGACACCTGCATATCAAGTACCTGTTTTTGATCTGCCATACTCTTTTCGTGTTGTTTGGACAATCCGTCCTGTCCCAGCTTGCTGCTTGCCCGGACAGCCTACCGACGGTCGGAGACCTATCGGGGTATTAGGCTCCCCCTTCCCTTTGTTTCGTGGCAGACGGGCAAGCCCGTGTGCCTCCTATAACCGGCAGGATAACCGTTAAGGGATGGAGGTGGATTGTTCGCGTTATACAATCTGTTTTCGACTCCCGGTTCAATCCACCATCGCCTGTGCCTTTGCCAGAAGCGATAAAAAAGGTTTGCGAAGCGATTTGAGGCGTTCTTGGTCTTCGTCCATGTCGAAGTCCGTCACTGATGCCTCGGTGTCGAGAATCAGCCCGGCGAGGTCTTTGGCGGACTCGATGAAAGCAGCCCATTCTTCACCGAGGTCAAACCGGAAGAAATCCACAAGCGGCGAACTGTCATCGAATCTCGACTTGTGCAGGATTTTTTGCAGGGCGGCGTGGGCGATGCAGCACAAGGCTGTTTCACGATGTTCCGTGACCAAAGTGCCGGAATGTGCGGAGGTCGTGTTGGAATGGGTGTCCAAACAGAGTCCGGTGTCACGGTCGGCAATTTCAGTCTTTGCCAGACTTACGAGTTGTCCACATATTACGCCAGTTTCGGCAGCGGTCGTTTTGCCGATTACCCAATCGGACAATACCTCACGGAGCTGTCTGGCAAAGTCCGGCTGCTCCTGTGCATTGCGGGGCTGTGCTGCCTGACCGGATTGTACGGTCATGGTAATGACCACGCTTTTGGGAAGCTGGATGCGGGTCAGCAAACCGAATGCCTCCATTGCACTCAAAAAAGAACGGACGGTAGCCCTGTGCCAATGCCACTCCGATGCGAGGTCGGAAACGGTCAGGTGGCACTGGTTGGGTTGCAGCACGTAGGCCTTCTTTCTTAAAAACGGAGAAACGAAACCTGCCAGTGATTTGTCCAACAGGTCACAGTACGCTTCGGTGCGTGTTTTGCGTTCATCCCCTTTCTCCTTGAGATATTCGAATACCTCCCTGTCTGCCAATATGGAAACAGGTATCTTTTGGTTATTTTTCATTTTCATTCGGTTTTAATGATTCATATTGTGCGGATATATCAGTGTTGCCGCTGTCCGCTTCATGCGGCAGATTTGCGTGATGATTCTCGTGATAGGATTCTGACAACATTCCGGGATGCTTTGCCCATCCGGAAAGTGTGTCCGTATCCTTGCATTCGGACATGACCCGAACGGAGGGATAGAACAGGGCTGCCAGAAGAAGATAGGCAATGGTTATCGCCAAGGTGTACAGATGCGGCACAAAGCCGATGACCAGTGCGCCCGATGCGAGTGTGACAAATGCACGGGGGCGGTCAAGCAACCTGCGTAACCAGTTGTCCGTCCGTCGGAACGAAAACATTGCGGCACAGACACCGGTAGAGAGTAGGATTCCAAACTCACCCATATGTCCACAGGCATATACATAATGGAAAAGAAGCAGGCATATCAGCCATACTTGCACATACAGTTTACGGGCGTTGCCGCTTCGTGCCATTGCCATGTAAAAGGGTGTCATGAACCGCTTGTTGTTCTTGTACAATGACATTGATACCCCGAAAGGTATCGCGCAGAAAATGAGTAGCAGGATATTCAGTAACATAAGTAATAGGGCTTTTCGGGTATGGGAGTGGGACGCACAATGAGTTCCAACTGGACAATACCGTATGTCGCCAGCCGGATAAGGGTTTCGGCATCCTTGGGCGAAAAGTACATGGCCGCTTTCTTGATGCGCTGCTTGAATGTAATGTCTTGCTTTCGGTAGATGGCCAAAGCCTTGTCCAGTTCGTGTTCGGGAATAGTCCATGTCGTACCCTCGGCGTGTATGCCGTTCGTCTTGAAGGCACGCAGTACCAATGTACGGGAAACGAGGTAGTCGGTGCGGTCGGTTCTTGAGATGATATGCTCCTTGTAGAGATTGTCATCGGCAACCTCTATCCACGTCCGGTAGGCATTGATGCAATAGACCATCTGTCGGTATAAGGTGTTTCTCATATAAAATTCATCAGCACGTCGGACTTGTCTTTCTTGTATTTCAGGAACCCGCTTTTGGAGTGTAGTTCCAAGTCGAGGCATAAGTCCCCGTACATCTGCTCCAAAGAATCATAGATGGTGACAAGGATGCTGTTTACATTGCCCTCCGTATCCGTCTTGGCGTTCATCTTGAACATCTGTCCGAAAGCGGGATTCGAGTATGCACAAGTGCTGTGACCGAATTTTTCCGTCCGCATCGGAATATGGTGGTAGAGCGTGATCAACTCCATGTCGTCCTCGAACATATCCATTACTTCGTCCAGTTCGTAAGGGGTGCGCAACGGAAACGTAAGCAGCACATAGTCGCCGTAGAACTGCGGTTCTTCCATCGTCGTCACATCGAGCAACTGCGGAAGTTGCAGGGGGACGAATGCCATGAAGTCATTATAAAAATGTCGTAACATATTCATATCTTTTTCTGTTGTTATATTTTACAGCGTGTGTATGAATGCCTCCATCAGCATTCCGGGCAGCTCGTCCAAGCGGTTGTCTCCGGGGTGCAGCATCCTGCCCAACTCCCTGAAAGCGTCGGGTGTCTGCGAGGCAAGCATATCGAGTTGCTCTCTTTCTTCGGCTGAAAGCAACGCCAGGCAGAAACCGTCCAACGACGAATAAGGCTGGAGAAGCATCCAGATGTAGGCTTGTGCCTGTGCCGGTGTCTTGACTTTTTTATTGCAGATGTCGTCGATACAGGTTCGGATATTCTGAATCAGCCTGCGGTTGGTGCGCATGGCCAGATAAATCATGGCATTGCGATAGGTGATGTCGTTCCGTTCGGCGGCAAGGAATATCTGTGCACAGCATCGTTCCGTGTCATGAGTGATGTCGGAAAGATTCTCGCCGTCGAAATCAGGCAGACGTGAAAGGAATGCCCGGTACACGGCATCCTCCTTTTCGATAAAGGTCGTCAGGTCTGCCATACAATGAATACCGTAATCAATCGTTTCAGCAAGGGTAGTTCGATAAGTGGCAAGAATGTGTTGTCGGTTTCTCTGACTGACGGGCCGGTTATCCAATGAGGCAAAGAACGGTCGGATTGTTTCAGCCGCACGATGCAACTCTTTGTCTTCAAGATGCGGTGAGATTTGTTCTTTTACCCACAGTATATCCTTATAAGTGCGTGTTTGAGACAGCACCATCCGTGAAAATTCCATGCGGATGGAATCATGTATCTGTTCACACTCTTCTCTTACAGTGGAATGAAGCCGGCCAAGCGTATCACATTCGAGATGCAGGAATACGGAATCCCTCAATGTTTGCCATTGCTTGAGGTGTCCGGCCAATTCTTTAATGGAGAGTTTTTTCTGCCTGCGTATGTCGGACAGGTATTCCCTGTATGTTCCGGCAGGGTCATTCTTGGCTTTCGCCAATCGTTTGCCATTGCCGTTGTCGCATGACGCGCATAGGAATATGGCAATCGAAACGGCAATTATTTTGGCAAAGATTATCGGCTGTTTTAAGTTCGATTTTAATGTTTTCATACTATATCATTTCGTACTATTTAGTGCAAAACTATATATTATTTTTGATACTTCGCATCCGAAAAACCGTATTTTGTGCATTTTTTAATATCGTACTTAATAGTATGATTACCAATGAAAACAAGTGAAGATAAAACACGTGGAAATGTACGATTTTCGTTTTTTAATATAGTATGATTCATATACTCGAATAAAACTTGTATATTTGCACTTGTTATCATGAATATTGTATATTGATATGGCAAAAGTCGGTTATATATTCGAGGCTAATTCCTACGATGCGTTTGATGCGGATAAGGAATGGATGCGCCAATATGGGTGTGTACAGGTGGTTGAAGAATCGGTCGGACACGAGACGCTTAGGCCGAGATGGAAACAACTGATGTCGAATCTTGAAAGAGGAGACGAATTGGTGATGTCAAAATTCAGCAATGCCGTTCGTGGTTTACGGGAACTATCGGCATTGATTGAGCTATGCCGCATCAAGGTCGTGCGTATTATCTCCATTCACGATAAAATTGACACCGACAACAAATTGTTTCCGGACACGACACCGGCGGAAGTATTGGCCATGTTCGGGGCATTACCGGAGGAAGTGGCTGTTTTGCGGAAGTCGTCGGATAAAATTATACGCCTGCAGCAGAGTATCAGTATTCCGATTTCCAAAAAAAGTATGAGTAAAACTGAACGGGACAAAAAAATCGTGGATATGTATAACAATGGGTATTCAATCCGTGATATTTGGAAAGAAAGCGGTGTCCAAAGTAAAAGCACCGTGTACAGCATTCTCAATAAATACAAGGTTCAGCTTAACCGAACACCGGGACGAGTGCCGGGCATCCGGAAATAGAACTTATAAATCAATATGGATATTGAAAATCAATAGATTGCTTGCGTAATTCATCGTTTTTTCGTATCTTTAAGTTGGATATAACTATATAAAAACAAGACCTATGGGAGATATTATAATTTTATTGCTGGTGTTCTTGGTAGTGGGCAGGCTTTTGAGGGGCGTGTTCGGAGGATTCAGCAAAAGCAGTTTTCGGGATGACAAATAACTCCGGATTGTTGTAACTGGCAGATATTTGTTAATTTTGCACCGTATTCATAAAAATCAAGAACAATATGACAAAAGCGGAAATTGTCGCTCAGATCTCACGGCAGAGCGGAATAGAGAAAACGGTGGTGATGACTGTGATAGAATCATTCATGGAAAATGTAAAAGAGTCGATGGTTGCGGGAAACGAGGTGTTCTTGCGCGGGTTCGGTAGCTTTATCATCAAACGGAGAGCTGAAAAGACGGCCCGGAACATTTCGAAGAATACGACAATTAAAATTCCCGCTCACAATATCCCTGCATTCAAACCTGCCAAAGCATTTCTGAATGCGGTAAAAGAGAACAAGTAGAGTATAAAAGTACAGATGGTGCAACAACACCGTAATGAGTAAAACAAAAGCGACCCGAAGGCCGCTTTTGTCGTGATAAGGCAAGGATTATTTCTTGCCTTTTTTCGCTGGTTTGGCCGGCTTTTCAGGAGTTTCCTCCTTCTCGACGGGCGGATAGAACTTGACGGCGACCATCACGATACGGTTGTGTTTCACACCGCTTTGGTCGCTCCATTCTTCGGGCTTGAAATACCCCTCGACGGTCAGCATCGTACCCTTGGTCAGTTGGTCGAACGACCCGGTGTTCTCGTTTTTACGCCACGCCTCAAAATTCATAAAGGCGGAAACGCGTTTGGATTCCTCGCCATTATTCTCCAATCGGCTTACTGCCAGAGGGAAACGTGCTACACTTGCGTTGGTGAACTGACGGATTTCTGCATCCTTTCCTACGAAACCGGTTACTACGAAATTGTTTTCAATCTTTTTCATAATGAATTGTTTTTAGAAGTTATTAAATCAATTTTACGCTGCCTCAAAAAGTAGGTGCAGTTAAGGGGATGCACCAAGGCCGGACGCATCAATACTCTTTATTTTTGTCCGTAGGCAAAACCGGAAGGCTCGATAAAGGAAGATTGTACGGCTGCGCCATTGGTCAAGACTTCCAAAGTCGTTCCCGTCTGCATACTATCTTTGCATCGGAAAATGATGATGACTTCGGCGGAAAACTATTCTGAAAATGAGCGGAAAACCGTAGTTGCAGGGGAAGTGAAAGTGCAATCCGTCCACCGGCACAATGGTGCGCGTTTCGGCTGTAAGTCCGCAGAATCGGCAGGTATTTTCGTGTAATTCGGTCGGACTGAATTGAGGTGGCTACAAACAGAACACTGAACTGACAACAGGTTGCGGTACCGCAGAAGGGAATATCAACGAAGTGGCGACAAAAGGCGGAACGGGATATCGGGGTACTGCCATGTTCCCGTCCGGCAGAAAGAAAAGGGGACAAAAGGGAAAAAGGAAAGAACCCTGCTTTTCGGAAAAGCGGACGGAGCTTTTCACGAATGGCTGTTTTTTACAAAAGGATATGGCGCAGCCAAAAGAGAGAGATAGATGTAAAAAAGGGAATGCGGCGTGGCAGGAATGGAAGATTATCCCGTTCCTGCCTGCCTGTATCATCAAAATTCTGCCATGATTACCCGATGCTCGAAAATCTTTTTTTGATTACTGGGACGTCTTTGGCAAACCCATAGGTGATGCTTGCCATAGCCGAAGACGAAATAATCATCAAGGCGTGTTTTTTCTTGTAGGCGTTCCATGCCGGTACGCAGTTCCGCTTCATCGGTTGAGAAAAGAATCGTGTTGATGATACGGAAGTAGAGTTCTGTTACCTCGTCACAATAAGGACAAAAGCTATGCTCAATCGTTGCTTTCATGTTTCTTTGATTTTAATTCTACTTCTACTATGTCTTCTATTCGACCATACAGGACAGAGCGCAACGCTGTTTTGTCAATGGCGTAATACTCGGCGATATGTCCGTGCTGTTTTACGAAATATCGTTTGAGAACATCGGAGAAATCAAAGAAGTAGCCCATCAATGCGATACCTCTTTTGAAATGGATGCACTCTTTCACGTTTCGGGTAATCCAGTTCTTGTCTTCACGGCTCAACTTGTCTCCGTTATCAAGTTGTTCCCGTAACTGGTAAACCCTGCTGTCTTTCAGCTTCTCTAATTCGGGTACGTCCCATTGGACGAATTTCATTGCTATCTGCTGCATCGCTCTTGTATTTAATCGTAAATAATCACTTCATCACGATACTCGACCACCTCTTTGCCACTACTAAGACGCACCACTATTTTATTGCCGAAGTCGCCGACAACTGTTCCCTCAGAGTAGCCTTTATAGGGGGTAAGCAAGGTGCAGTGCGCACCTATAATTTCGCTATTTTCTTCGTATTCGTACATAAGTCATGTCATTTTACGGTTACAACTTGATATCCCATTTCCCCTGTGAGAAGATTCTGAAGCTCACGTATTCGTCTGTAAATTCGTAGGACAGAATTTTGATATAAGTTTTGTCTTTGGCTTCCAACGAAGCTATCAGTCTGTCGATTTCTTCTTCCGGATAAACCCAACGAGAGGTAAACTCCGCATCCACGCTATCGCTGTGTCTATTGACAAAGCCGTCGAAAGTGTCATCCAAGAATGCCTCTATCTTGTCGAGGTCTGCTTTGTTTTCCGTCCTTGCGTAGAAAATGTTTGTTGCATAGTTTGCCATAATCCTAAGTTTTAAGTTTTTTATTTTCCCTCTTTTAGCATTTCAGCTACTTTCGGGCTTGATTGAAAATTATGTCGCCTCAAAAGGTGTTATGGCTCTTTATGCAGGGTTTCACGACCAAATACGACCTCTGCAAAGCGGAGCGTGGAGATTTTGTCGGGAACCGTCAGGCTGTGACCTTGAATACAAGAAAGACATGACAAGTACCTTTGCGACACAATTCTCATCAGGCAGACCGAAAGTTGGGATGCGAGGATAGAATGCCTATGGCAGAAGTTACGATAAAAGGAACTTCCGTAAAATTGGGATGCAGCGAAAAAAGAAAATATCGGTGCGATTATCTTCTCTTTTGACTGTGAATATAAAAGTAAGGGGGAGAACTTCGGTAAAGGTTTAGTTTAGTCTATTAGCTTATATATATGCTAAACTAAAGTAAACTAAATATAGGCAGATATATTGGACTGCCTGTATAGGTGTTTTGAGGGAAATGGTTACCTTTGCAAAAAACAATGTTCCTTGAAAGAAACAGAGATTTGTCCTTTTTTCTTTTGGCTGTGGTTATTCATCCATAGATGACTGCAACAATCACTCTTGGCGAGAGGATGAAAATCGTGTGAAAAGACTTGGAAAAATACTCAAAGTACGAACAAGTGAAGAGAAAGAAAGGTAGTGCAAACAAAAAAACAAGAAAATAAGATAATTCGTGTTTCTGTTCCTAATTTGTTTCTTGATAAAAACACATCACAATATAAACTATTAATTTACAAGATATTATGATGTGAAATTTTGAGATATAACTAAATTTACCAGATTCAGAGCAGACAAATACAATCGTTTATATACTCGATATGTCAAGAACGCATGCAATACGCTGTACCGCATAACAAAGGTAATCAATTTTCCGCAATCTTCAACTAACTGTCTGTATTGGGGCCGGGCCGCGGAGTCGATTGCCGAAAAACGGCTTTGGGGCGTGTGGTCGCCGTATGATCTTTGGTGTGTGTGCCCTATGATCTTCGGACCGTGTGTCTTGCGCTTCCGGGGTTCACAAAACAAGCGGCCTCCCGTCGGGGAAGCCGCTTGTCTTGTGTTGCCTATGGAACGCTTACTCGCTCAGGGGAGTTACGCTCACGTACGATTTGCCTGCGCCTTTCTTGCAGAATTCGACGGTGCCGTCTACAAGGGCGAAGAGCGTGTGATCTTTACCGATACCCACGTTTTCACCGGGGTTGTGAACCGTGCCGCGCTGACGAACGATAATGTTGCCCGCCTTTGCGAACTGGCCACCGAACAGTTTGACGCCGAGTCGCTTGCTTTCCGACTCACGTCCGTTCTTCGAACTACCTACACCTTTCTTGTGTGCCATTTCTCTTCCGTTTTAAAGGGTTATGCAACAATTTCCTCTACAAGGACCTGTGTCAGATACTGACGGTGGCCGTTGCATTTCTGATATCCTGTGCGGCGCTTTTTCTTGAACACCAGAACCTTGTCGTCCTTGAGGTGTTTCAGGATCTTGCACTTCACCGAGGCGCCTTTTACTACAGGTGCACCTACTTTGACCTGACCGTCGTTGTCTGTGAGCAGGACTTTGTCGAAACTTACGGACGAATTTTCTTCGCCCTGAAGACGGTGAACATAAAGTTTCCGACCTTTTTCAGCTTTAAATTGCTGACCTGCAATCTCTACTATAACGTACATTTATTCGATGGTTATGTATTTGAACATAATTCGGAGTGCAAATATACGCATATTTATCTTATAAACAACATATCCGGCAAATTTTTTTGGCCCCGTGCGGCTCTGGCATGGTTTTGGGCCGGGGCAGGGCACCGGCACACGCCGGACGGGGTTTTATGAACAGGATACTGATTGTTTCGGACGATATTTTTCTGCGCGACATGGTGCGTCTGTCGCTGATCGACATGCACACCGAGGTGCGTTGTGCGGCCGATGCGGACGAGATGGAAGGGCTTTGCCGCCGCGTATTGTTCGATCTGGTGATCGTGCTGCATGTGGCCCCTTTCTTGTGCGGCCGCGACGTCGTGCGCGGCGTGCGTCCCGCGGGACTGAGACGGCCGCTGTTTTACGTGGTTTCGTGGCTCCAGTCCGAACAGGCCGTCCTGAGCCTGCTGGAGTGCGGCGTGGACCAGTATATGGCTTTTCCGCTGAGCCTGCAGCGGCTGCGGGGCAAGGTGTCCAACGATTTGAACCGGCTTTTATGACCGAAACGCTTTTCATGATATATTCCGCGGCGGCCGCCGCCGTGACGCTCTGGCTGCTCGGCGGGATGGCGGTCGGGCGGCTGCGCCGCAGACGCAGGCGCGGCCGTGATGCCGTGCTGCAGCGCAAATACCTGCATATCGTCATGCTCGCCCTGTTTTCTGGCGGCGAAGAGGCGCCTCGCTTTCCGCTCCTGCGCCGTGCGGGCGCCCGCCGTCTGCTGATCGAAACCGTCGGCAGGCTGGTGGCGGCGACCTACGGGCTCGACCCGGCGCCGCTGCGCCGCATCGTCGTGCAATACGGGCTGGACGGATGGCTGCTGCGCCGGATACGCTTCGCGCAGGGGTACCGCCGTGCGCGCTACCTGATGCTGCTCTCCCGGCTGCCCGCCGGAGACGACATCGGCGCCGAAGCCGCCCGCTATATGCGCAGCCGCAACCGTTACGTGCGCTTCTACGCCCTGATGACGCAGCTGGCGGCCGAACCTGCGACCTCGCTGCGCCGGATGGCGGAGTACGACTATCCCTTTTCGGCCTGCGAAGTGTCGGAGATCATGGCCATGCTGCGCCGCGGTCTGCTGCCGATCGCCTACGAACCGCTCGTCGGCTCCCCGAACCGCAACCTGCGGATGGTGGGGCTGGGCATCGTGCGGCAGTTCGGCATCGAGGAGGCGGAGAGGCTTCTGCTGGCGATGGTGGCCCGCGAAAGGGAGCCGGAACTGGGCCGCGAAGCGCTCTACACGCTCTGCTCGATGCGCTGTTCGCTCAGGCGGCGCGAGGTGGCGGGCCGCATCGCCTCGATGAGCCGCGCCGAACGCAAGGCGCTGATGCGCTACATGGCGCGGGAGGGCTATGCGCCTGCCGTGCTGCGGCGGTTGTTCGGCGACCGGGAGCGTCCCTACTACGAATCGCTTATACATTCCTATAAACGGAGTCTGGTATGCTGATCGTGCTGTTACTGCTGCTTGCCGCTGTCGCCGCTGCGGCCCTCGCGCTGCTCTGGCTGGTCGTGCGGGGACATAACAAACGGCTGCTGCTGGCAGGTTCGCACGCCGTGGCGAGCGACACGCCCGGCGGCATCGGGATATCGGTGTTGTGCAGCGGCGTCCATGCGCAGGAGCAGGTCGAAAACCTGCTTTCGGCCGAATATGCACACTATGAGGTGATCGTGGTGCTCGATTCCCTGCGTTATCCCGTCGAGTTTGCGGCCTTTACGGCCCGCTACCGCATGATCCGCGTCGAATACGCGCTGTCGGAGGAGCTGCCCGTGACGGGCGTGCGTGCGCTGGGGCGTTCGCGCAAACGCCGTTTCCGCAGGCTGGTGCTGGTGGACCGTGCGCAGGATACTCCCGCCGGCGATTTCGATGCGGCGGCCGAAGTGGCGGCCTACGATTACGTGCTGCCGGTGCGGGAGGGACAGTTTCTGCTGCCGGACGCTGTCGTGCGGCTGGTGGCTGAAGTGGGGGCGCGGGGCGTCGGAGGGTGCGATTGCGTGCGTGCGCGGATCGGAGAGCCGGCCGTGTTGCTGAGCCGCGAAGCCGTCGTTGCGGCCGGCGGTTTTGCGCGCCGTCCGGGCAAAGCCGTTCCGTGGCGCCGGCGGCGGAGCCTTTGGGAGCCGGTTTTCTATACGCCCCAGTCTGCGCGCAGGCAGCGTATTGGTTTGCAGGAAGTTCTGCGTGTCGTGCCGGCTGCGGCGCTGGCCGCTGCGATCGTCGCCGCCGTATGGACGGGCCGGTGGCCGGCGGCTGCCGTGCTGCTCACCGCAGCCCTCGTGTGGTGCGTCGCCGGATGTGTTTCGCTGGCCCTTAGCGATATTGCCTGCGGGCGTACGGGCGGCGACGAGAAGGGGCTGCTGCGCCGCTGTAAAATAGGAGTGAAAAATTTTACCATATCATAAATTCTTGTTACCTTTACCATGGCAATCGAAATTACCGAACTCAAAAAACGAGCTACGATGATAAACGACAAGGTGAGGATGTATCTGCTGCCGCCGCTGTTCAATGCGGCAGTCAGGGCCGGAGCCTCGATAATGAATATTTACAAGAATTTAGACGATTACGATATAAGCCTCAAAGACGACAAGACGCCGATCACCCTCGCCGACCGCCTAGCACACAAAACCATCCGCGAATATCTGGGCCGCACGCGCATCCCGATCCTGAGTGAGGAGGGCCGCGAGATGCGCTACGACGAACGCCGTAACTGGGAGTTGTACTGGCTGGTCGATCCGCTCGACGGAACGGTCGAATTCATCAAGGGAAACAACGAATTTACCGTGAATATCGCCCTGATGGAGAACAACGTCTGCATGGGGGCGGTCATTTATGTCCCCTATTTCGAAAAGATGTACGTCGCCGGGCGCGATTCGGGTTCCTACGTCAAGGAGCATATCGCGCCGGATGCCGCCGCCGAATACACCTACGACCAGATCGTCACGGGCTGGCGGCAGCTGCCGCTCGAAGAGGGGGCGGAGCACCCCCGCCTGCGGGTGGCCGTGTCGCGGTCGCACCAGACGCCCGAAACGGCGGAGCATATCGCCCGCCTGCGCGAAGCGCATCCCGATCTGGAGATCGTCGAGCAGGGGAGTTCCTACAAATTCTGCCTGCTGGCCGAGGGGAAGGTCGATTATTATGTCCGCACGACGCATACGTACGAGTGGGACACTGCCGCGGGCGAGCTGATCCTCGCCGAAGCGGGCGGCCGCACCCGCACGCTGCCCGATGACCGGGAACTGCTCTACAACGAGGAGGACCTGCGCAATCCGTGGTTCGTCTGCCGGTCGAAACACTGCAAGATTTGACGGAAGCGGTTCCGAACCGTTTCCGAGATATACGAAAAAGAGGTCGTCCGATGCACGGACGACTTTTTTTATTGGTCAGTCAGTTGCGGGCCGCCCCGATTAGTCTCGGTCAACCCCGATTAGTCTCGGTCAACCCCGATTAGTCTCGGTCAACCCCGGTTAGTCTCGGTCAGCCCCGGTCAGCCCCGGTTAGCCCCGGCCAATTTCGGCCTGCCCTCGCCAGCTCGGCATCCTCCGGCCAGCTCCGGTCGGCATCAGCCGATCCCGGCCGGGCGTCAACCTGCTAGCCTGCCTGTTGCGGCCGCGTTACTCCGCCTGCGCCGCGCCAAGGAATCCCATGACGCTGAGCAGTACGATTATGGCCACAAGTACGATGGAGAGCACCGTGACGTATCTTTTTCCGGATTTGTGCCAGAAGGCGAGGATGCCCGCGAAGAGCGCGGTGTATAAAACGGCTTCGGGGATTCCGCCCAGATGATACTGCACGGGTAGGATCGTGTAGATGTAGCCGTCGAACGAGCCGGGCGTGGGACCTATGGTCGAGATGAAACTCAGGCCCAGAACCAGCCACGCCAGCTTGAGGAATCCGTTTTTGCCGTACAGGAATCCGCGTACGGGCAGCAGCGCCAGCGCGATCAGCACTCCTCGGAAAATCTGCAGTCCGGGGCCGAGCGCGACCCACGGCGAGCTTACGGGCCGCATCAGCAGAGCCAGCGACTCGGACGAGAAGTGGGTTCTGTAATCGAGGAAGAGCAGGGCGAAAACGCCGGCGGTGAAGTAGGCGATCACATGCGCCGAGCATATGCGCCAGACGAATGTCTTCGGGGATTCGGGTTGTCAGATCATGTTCGGCGGGTTTGCAGGGGTTTCAGTCCGTTCGCTCCGGGACTATTTCTTGTGCCCGGCCTCTTCGATGTCGCAGGCCGAGCAGTTGCCCGAACATCCCGCGGCCGTATGCGTGTCGGAGCAGCCGGCGCTGCCGTCCGCTTCGCGCGTTTCGTGTACGGCGCACTTGATGCCCAGCCGCTGCATGTTCTTGTTGGTCGAGATCTCGGAGTCGATGTTATGTCCCTTGATCATCAGCGTCAGCGACATGCCCACGACGAAAAGGGCCACGGCCCCCAGCGCGAACAGAAAAACGATTAACCATGTCGGCATATCAATAAGGTATTTTTACGTCCCGAAATTTTGGCTTTCGGTCACAAATGTATACATTTGTAAGATAAATTGCAAAAACGCTGCCCTCTCTTCGGCGGCGGATGCAAAAAGACAACGACGCAATACTATGAAAATCGTAATAGCGGGAGCGGGAGAGATGGGGAGCCATCTGGCGAAGATGCTGAGCGGCAACGGCCACGACATCACCATTATCGACAGCGACCAGAAACTGCTTTCCGACGTGGGGAGTCTGGCCGACGTGATTACCGTCGAGGGGGATTCGACGACCTTCGCCGTGCTCCGCAAGGCTTCGGTGCGCAAGTGCGACCTTTTCATCGCCGTGAACCACGAGGAGAACGACAACGTCGTGGCGGCGATGCTGGCCAAGAAGCTGGGCGCCCGGAAGTCCATCGCCCGCATCGACAACAACGAGTACCTCGAACCCAACAACAAGGAGATGTTCATCGACATGGGCATCGACTACCTGTTCTATCCCGAAAAGGTGGCGGCCCGCGAGGTCATCAACCTGCTGGGGCACACCTCGACTACGGAGTATGTCGATTTTTCGAGCGGCAAACTCTCGCTGGTGGTGTTCCGTCTGGAACCGGCCTCGCCGCTGGTGGGACGGCAGATCGAGGGCTTCGATGACGACGAGACGCCGCTGAGCTACCGCACGGTGGCCATCACGCGGGGCGGCGAGACGATCATCCCCCGGCAGGGCGAGATCTTCACCGAGGGCGACGTGATCTACGTCATCGCGCGTCAGGACGCCGTGAAGCAGGTCATGGAGTTCTCCGGACAGTCCAATATCGAGATCAAGAACATGATGATCCTCGGCGGTTCGCGCATCGGCATCCGCATCGCCACCGAATTGCAGGAGGAGGTGAATATCAAGCTGGTCGATTACAACGCCGAGAAGGCCTACCGGCTGGCGGAGCTGCTTGACAAGACGCTGATAATCAACGAAGACGGCCGCAATACCGAGGCCATGATGGAGGAGGGGCTTTCCAATATGGACGCCTTCGTGGCCGTGACGGGCCGCAGCGAGACCAACATCCTCGCGGCGATGCTCGCCAAGCGCATGGGTGTCAAGAAGGTGATCGCCGAGGTCGAGAACCTCAATTACATCAACCTCGCCGAGTCGATCGGCATCGACACGATCATCAACAAGAAGCTGGTGACGGCGTCGAACATCTTCCGCTTCACGATGTCCACCGACGTGCAGGCCATCAAGTGCCTGACGGGCAGCGATGCCGAGGTGCTGGAGTTCATCGTCAAGCCCAACGCTCCGGCCGTCAAGACCCGGATCAAGGATCTGGGGCTGCCCGAAGATACGATCATCGGCGGCATCGTGCGCGGCGACAAGGTGTTCATCGCTGTGGACAATATGGAAATCAACCCCTACGACCGCGTGGTGGTCTTCGCCATGCCCGCGTCCGTAGGCAAAGTAGGATACTTTTTTAACTGACGGCGCGTGCCGCGAGGCCCGGCGCACGGCGCGGGGCAGCGCACGCCGCCGGCAACGAAACCGAACAGACACGTGTCATTCAGAAGCATATTACTCAAAGCATGGTTTTCGCAGCGCGAGCGGGCCATCGACCGTTTCCGGCGCCGGCCGGCCGAGACGCAGGAACGCGTCTTCAGGCAGTTGCTGCGCCGCGGACGGCGGACCGAATTCGGCTGGCGTTACGACTTGGGGCATGTCCGCACGGTCGAGCAGTTCCAGACGATGGTCGAGACGTTCGATTACGAGACGTTCAAGCCCTACATCGAGAAGATGCTGGCCGGCGAGAAGAACGTCGCTTCGCCGGGCCGCGTGAAGCTCTTCGCCCGTTCGTCGGGCACCACGTCGGACCGGAGCAAATACATCCCGGTCACGGAGGAGTCGCTCTGGTGGAACCATACGCTGGGCATGCGCGACGTGGCGACGGTCTTTTCGGGCAACAATCCGAAGACCGGGGTTTTCGAAGGCAAGACGCTGACGCTGGGCGGGTCGTGCAGCCGCGAAGGGCGCAATCTGGTGGGCGACCTGTCGGCCATACTGATACACGAGACGACGTTCTGGAGCGGCTGGTTCCGTGCGCCGCGTATGGCTACGGCGCTCATTCCCGACTTCGACCGCAAGGTCGAGGCGATCTGCCGCGAGTGCGTCGGTGAAAACATCACGGCCTTTGCGGGCGTGCCGTCGTGGAATTTGGCGATGATGCGCCGCGTGCTGGAATATACGGGGCGGCAGAACCTGCTCGAAGTGTGGCCCAACCTCTGCATGTTCGCCCACGGGGGCGTGGAATTCGGTCCTTACCGCCGCTCGTTCGAGGCGCTGATACCCTCGGAGCGGATGCAGTACATGGAGACCTACAACGCTTCGGAGGGCTTTTTCGCGCTGGCCGACGATCCGTCGCGCGACGACATGCTGCTGATGCTCGACTACGGCAACTTCTTCGAGTTCCGCAGCGGCGGGACGATCGTGCCGCTGGAGGGCGTGGAGTGCGGCCGTGTGTACGCCATGCTGATCACCTCGAACAACGGTTTGTGGCGTTACGAAATCGGCGATACGGTGGAGTTCACCTCGACGAATCCCTACCGGATCCGGTTCGCGGGCCGCACACGGCAGTATATCAACGTCTTCGGCGAGGAGCTGATCGTCGATAACGCCGACCGTGCCCTGATCGCCGCCAGCAACGAGACCGGGGCCGTCATCGGGGAGTATACCGTGGCGCCGTGCTACATGTCGCTCCGGGAGCGGGGCGCCCACGAGTGGATCGTGGAGTTCGAACGCGAGCCCGACAGCCGCGAGCATTTCGCCGAGGCACTCGACCGGGAGCTGCGGGCCGTGAATTCGGATTACGACGCCAAGCGCCGGACCACGCTCGAACGGCAGCGGCTGACGGTCGTGGACCGCGGGCTTTTCCTCGCATGGCTGCGCGCCCGCGGCAAGAACAAGGTGCCGCGGCTGGTCAACGACCGCCATGTGGCCGAGGAGATTCTGGCGTTCGGCGGGGAGAAGAAGTGACGGCGGACGTTTTTGCGGCGCGACGCCATGATGACAGGGCGCCGGAATGCTCCGGCAGGACAAAAATGTAAAACAAATATCGTATAATATGTATATAGCAATTGCAGGCAACATCGGAAGCGGAAAGACGACGCTGACCCAGATTCTGACCAAGCGCTACAATGCCAAGTCGTATCTCGAAGAGTGCAACAACCCCTATATCGGCGACTTCTATGAAGATATGAACCGCTGGTCGTTCAATCTGCAGATGTACTTTCTGGGAAGCCGCATCCAGCAGACGATGGACATGCTCTCCGACGGCGGTTCGGGCGTGATTTTTCAGGACCGCACGGTTTACGAGGATGCGCATATCTTTGCCGGCAACCTCCATGAAATGGGGCTGATGCCTACGCGCGACATCGAAACCTACATGAAGATTTTCAGGCTGGTGACCGAGCTGATTCCCAAGCCCGACCTGCTGATTTATCTCAAGGCGAGCGTCCCGACGCTGATTTCGCAGATCCGCAAGCGCGGCCGCGAGTACGAGATGAATATCGACGAGCTGTACCTCAAGCGGCTGAACGACAAGTACAACAACTGGATAGACAACATATACGAAGGCGACGTGCTCGTGGTGGACAAGGACCATGAGGATTTCATTTCGGATCCTGCCGTGCTGGATAAAATCTGCGCGCGGCTGGATGCGCTTAATACCCGGAAGTAACGCATGACGCTGCCTGCGAAGTTTGCCGAGCGCGTTTTGCGCGATCTGGGCGATAGCGAGGGCCCGGCGCTCTGCGCGGCGCTCGACACCGAGCCGCCCGTGTCGGTGCGCCTGAACCCGGCCAAGTGCGGCGGTACGGAGAACGGCGGAGCCGGGCGGGAGGAGGACGCGGACAAGGTGGTCGTTCGTCCGGACGGAGTGCCGCCTGCCGTGCTGGCCGATGCCGACGGCCGGGTGCCGTGGTGCGGCGACGGATATTACCTCGCGGCGCGGCCGCAGTTCACCTTCGACAGCGATTTTCATGCGGGGGCCTACTATGTGCAGGAGGCCGCGTCGCAGTTCGTGGGACATTTGTTGCAGGGTGTCGAAGTCGCCGGCAGGCGGATTCTCGACCTTTGCGCTGCTCCGGGCGGCAAGACGACGCTCTATGCGTCGCTCGTGGGGCCTGACGGACTGGTCGTCGCCAACGAGATCGACCGCCGCCGCGCTCAGGTGCTGGCGGACAACGTCCGCAAGTGGGGCACGGGCAACGTTGCGGTGACGACGTGCGAAGCCCGGCAGCTGGGCGGTTTCGAAGCGTGGTTCGACGTGGTGGCGGTGGACGCTCCCTGCTCCGGCGAGGGGATGTTCCGCAAGGACCGCGACGCCCGCGGCGAATGGAGCGAAGGCAATGTAAAGCTTTGTGCCGCAAGGCAGGACGAGCTGTTGCGTGAAGCGTGGCGTGCGCTCAAACCCGGCGGAGTGCTGATATACAGCACCTGTACGTTCAACCGCGACGAGGACGAAGGCGTACTCGAACGGATGCTCGGCTGGGCGGAGGACGAAGCGGCGCAGGCCGGGGAGGTCGCCGTCGATGCGTCGTGGGGGATTGTCTGCGGACGCGTGGGCGCGTTCCGGACCTTCCGGTTTTATCCCCACCGGGCGCGCGGCGAGGGATTTTTCGCCGCCGTGGTCCGCAAGGCTTTCGATGCGGGCGGCCGCTGCCGCACGCCCAAGGCGCGGCGCACGGTCTTCGCTTCGGTGGACAGAGCCGCGGCAGCCGAGTTGCGCCGCTGGGTGAACAGCCCCGAACGGATGTGCTTCGCGACGGTCGCCGACACCTGTTACGGCTATTACGTCGCGCAGGCGGAAGCCGTAAAAGCGCTGGCCGAAGCGCTTCCGGTGATATATTCGGGCGTGGCGATGGGGCAGCTCTTCAAGGGCCGCCTGCGTCCCGATCCCGCGCTGGCGTTCTTCTGCGGACTGAACCGGGATGCGGTTCCCGCCGCGGAGCTGGACGAAGAGCAGACGCTCCGCTTCCTGCGCAGGCAGGAGATCGGGGCCGGACCTTTTGCCGAAGGGATCAATCTGGTGTGCGCGCGGGGCCGTGCGCTCGGATTCGCGAAGCGCATAGGAAACCGGGTAAACAACATGTACCCCAATTCATTGCGAATTATTAAACAATAGATATGGCCGAGAAACTTTTTTATTCGATGGGCGAAGTGGCCGAGATGTTCGACGTCAATGCGTCGCTGATCCGTCACTGGGAGTCGCAGTTCAGCGTCATCCGCCCCAAGCGCAACAAGAAAGGAAACCGTCTCTTCTCGCCGCAGGATGTCGAGAATCTCAAACTGATCTATCATCTGGTCAAGGAGCGGGGAATGACCCTCGAAGGGGCGAAGAAAGCACTCCGGCAGCAGCCTGCCGAGGGCGGAATGGAACGCGATGCGGAGCTGATGGAGCGTCTGCAGCGTATCCGCGCGCTGCTGGTCGAGGTACGTGAGGACCTGAAGGCCGGCGAGGGGGAAATCCTTGCCGACGCTGATAGTGACGCCGGTGCCGTGCCGGATGCGCCGGACGCCGAAGCCGCCGCACCCCGCCGCAGGGGCAAACCCGTGGTGAAGATCGCTGCGGAAGGTGAGGAAGCCGCCGATGCGGGACACTCGGTGGCGAAGCGTACCCGCAAACCCCGCCGCAAGAAGGAGGAGGTCGAGAACAAGGAGTTGTTCGCCTTTTACGAGCAGTCGCTGTTTTAGGGGATTTCCGCCGCTGCGCAGGGCGGAGTTTGCCCGGTATGCCGGCGGCCTTGTGTCGTAAACACTCCCCTCCGAGGAGGGGATTTCGGGGGGCAGACTTGTAAACGCGGCTCAGAGCCGCGACAACGTCCCGCCGGGATGTATTCTGGTTGGGAAAATGTATATATTAACGATATAAATTATGCTTATCCGGGAAATAACCGACGTCATCGAGCGTTTTGCGCCGCTGGCGTGGCAGGAGTCGTACGACAACGCCGGGCTGATCGTGGGCCGGCCCGACGACGAGGTGCGCAAGGCGCTGCTGGCCGTGGACGTCACCGACGAGGTGATGGCCGAAGCCGAGCGCGAGGGGTGCGATCTGATCATCACGCACCATCCGATCGTTTTCCATGCCCTCAAGCGGTTCAATTCGGCCGATCAGGTGCAGCGCTGCGTCGAGCGGGCCATCCGCAGCGGCATTGCGCTCTATGCCTGTCACACCAATCTCGACAGCGCGCCGGAGGGGATGAGCTGGCGGCTGGCCGAGATGCTGGGCGTGGCGGACCTGCGTGTGCTGCAGCCCTCCGCGGCCGACGCGAAGGTCGGGTTCGGCGTGGTGGGCGAACTGCCGGGAGCCGTGGCGACCGTGGAGTTCATGCGCCATATCCAGCGAACGCTCGGCGTGCGCGTCGTGCGTCATAGCGACATCGCTTCGCCGGAGGTGCGCCGCGTGGCGGTCTGCACGGGGGCCGGGGCTTCGATGATCGGCGAAGCCCGCCGCGCAGGGGCCGACATCTACATCACGGCGGACATGAAGTACAACGACTTCATGACGCCCGATAAAGCCCTCACCGTAGCAGATATAGGCCATTTTGAAAGCGAATATTGCGCAATTCAGATTTTATTTGATATTTTATCGAAAAATTTGATTACCTTTGCGGTTCGCAAGAGTGAGGACTCGCGCAATCCGGTGAACTATTTGGTTTAAGTCTAAACTATAGAAGACATTATATGGCAACACAAAAGAAAACTGCCGAAGTTGATTATTCGATGCAGGAGAAGATCATGGCGCTTTACGAGCTGCAGAAGATCGACAGCAAAATCGATGAAATCAACAAGGTAAAAGGTGAACTGCCTCTTGAGGTACAGGACCTCGAAGATGAGATGACCGGCCTGAGAACCCGTATCGACAACATCAATGCCGAAATCGAGGAGCTGAATACGCTCACCAAACAGCGCAAGCGCGAGGTGGATCAGGCCAAGATTCTTATCGGAAACTACAAGGAACAGCAGAACAACGTGCGCAACAACCGCGAGTTCGACGCCATCACCAAGGAGATCGAGTATCAGGAGCTGGAGATCGAGCTGGCCGAGAAGCGTCTCAAGGAGTACAGCGCCGGCGTGAAGGCCAAGAAGCTCCAGCTGGAGGAGGCCGAAGCCGTAGCCGACGGACGCGCCGCAGACCTTGCCGCCAAGAAGAGCGAGCTGGAGGGCATCGAGGCCGAGACCGCACCGCTGGTCGCCGAGTTCGAAGTGCAGGCCGACCGCGCCAAAGCCAAGATCGACGAGCGCCTGCTGGCGGCCTACAGCCGTATCCGCCAGAACGTCCGCAACGGACTGGCCGTGGTGACCGTCAAGCGCGACGCCTGCGGCGGCTGCTTCAACCGCATTCCCCCGCAGCGTCAGGTGGAAATCCGTCAGGGCAAGAAGATCATTATCTGCGAGTACTGCGGACGTATTCTCGTGACCGATCCCGAAGAGGTTCAGGAGTAGCGGATCATTCAGTAAACAAGAGGGCCGGAGTCATTCAACTCCGGCCCTCTTCGTTTTCGCGGGCGGCTACCACACGACCCCGACGTCGAGAATCACCCCGTCGTCGGCGTCGGACGATGCGAACGAATCGGCTTTGTACTGGACGCAGATCATAATCATCGGCTCCGCGCCGGTGTTGCGCAGCGCGCGTCGGCCGTCGGGGGAGACCCGGATTACGCTGCCCTCGCCGACGGCGAAGATTTTGCCGTCCACCTGAAACTCTCCGTCGCCCCTGACGATGATGTAGAGCTCCTCGTGCGTCTTGTGGGTGTGGAGGAACCCGACGCCTGCGCCCGGCTCGATGCGCTGGAACGACAACTCCGCGCCCGTGGCGCCGAGGGCGCTGCCCGCAAATACTTTTCCGGGGATCTCGACGCCCGGAGCCAAGATCAGCGTGTGCTGGTTCAACTCGTCCATCTTTCCTACTGTCACGGCGGCGAAATTCGCGCCGCCGGCTGTTTTTTCGACTTTTTTCATCTTTGCTGTACGTTTGGTTTGCTGATACGTTTGTATTCGGTCAGGGCAAAGATAAGGAGAACGTTCGCCGGCTGCAAGACGGTACGTGCGCGTATGTTACTTACATTGAGGAAACTAATGTTGGGCGTCAGGCGGAACGGAACGTGAAAAAACGGAACTTTTTTTTTCGCGCCGTGCGGAATCTCCGGCTGCCGGCGGCGGTGCGGCGAGTGTTAATTTATTAACATCAAAATCCTTCCGACTTTTATAAATATTCCTTAACTTTGCAAAGTCGTAATTTTCGGACTAAAATTACTAACAAATGAAGATAGCTATTGCCCAGTTGAACTACACGATCGGGGATATCGACGGCAACGCCTCGAAAATCATCGATTCCATCAACAAAGCGAAAGCGCAGCGCGCCGACCTTGTCATCTTTGCCGAACAGGCCGTGAGCGGGACACCGGCTTTCGATCTGCTGCGTAAGACGACCTTCCTCGAATTGTGCGAGGACGCGCTGGTCGAAATAGCTTCGTGCTGCGACGGCATCGCCGCGATCGTGGGACTGCCGATCCTCACGCGCGAGGGAACCATCAGCGCCGCGGCGCTGATTCAGGACCGCAAGGTGCTGCGCTACGTGGGCAAGAAATATATCACGGCCCGCCGCGAAATGGGCTTTCTCGTCCCTTCGAAAGGGTTCGAATATGCGACGATCAAAGGCCACAAGTGCGCCATCATCGTGGGCGACGACCTGAGCCGCGAGCACGATTTCGACAAGTCGGTCGAAACCGTCATCTCGATCAACGCCCGCAAATACGGCAAGGGCGCCATGACCTACCGTTACGATATGATGCGTCATCTGTCGTTCGTCGAAGCCAAGAACATCGTGCTGGTCAATCAGGTCGGAGGTGCGACGGACATCGTTTACGACGGCACGTCGGGCGCGTTCAACAACCGCGGCGAGCTGGTGCTGATGATGAAGCAGTTCGAGGAGGATTTCCAGATTTTCGACACCAAGGCCCAGAATCCTCCCGTCGGGGTTCCCTCGACCTACAACGACCGCACGCGGATGGTCTATCAGGCGGCGCGCTGCGGACTCCGCGACTTTTTCCTCAAGAACGGTTACAAGAAGGCCTGCATCGGCCTTTCGGGCGGTATCGACTCGGCCGTGGTGGCCTGTTTGGCCGCCGATGCGCTGGGCGCCGGGAATGTCCGCGCCCTGCTGCTGCCTTCGCAGTTCTCGTCGGACCATTCGGTCGAAGACGCCAAGAAGCTGGCCGAGAACCTCGGCATCGAATACAACGTAATTCCCATTACCGAAATATATACCAGTGTGGTGAATACCCTCAAGCCGGTCATCGGCGGGCGGGAGTTCGACGCCACGGAGGAGAATATCCAGACCCGTATCCGCACGGTGCTGCTGATGGCCGTGCAGAACAAGACGGATTACATTCTGCTCAACTCGTCGAACAAGAGCGAGAATGCGCTGGGCCTTTGTACGCTTTACGGCGATACGGCGGGTGCGTTCAGCCCCACGGGCGACCTCTACAAGAGCGAGATGTACGACGTGGCGCGTTATATCAACCGCACGTTCGGCAATGTGATTCCCGAAAACATTCTGGACAAGGAGCCGTCGTCGGAGCTGCATCCGGGACAGAAGGACAGCGATATTCTGCCGCCCTACGAGGTGGTGGACGCCATTCTGCTGCGCATGATCGAGGAGGGCCAGCACCGCGAGGAGATCGTCAATGCGGGGTTCGATTCGGAAGTCGTGGAGAAGATCCACTGCATGATCATGCGCAACGAGAAGAAGCGTTACCAGTTTCCGCCCGTGCTGCGCCTGTCGATGTGCTCGTTCGGGCACGAACGGCTGATGCCCCTGACCAATAAATACGGCGACTGAGGCGTGGCATCCGGAATCATCGAACACGAAGGGATCGTGTCGCGCGTCGAAGGCGACCGGGTCTATGTGAAGATTACCTCACAGAGCGCCTGCGGCACCTGCAAGGCGCGCGAGGCGTGCGGCTTGGCCGAAGCGCGGGAAAAGATCGTCGAGGTGACGACCCCCGGAGCGCAGCAACACTACACCGCAGGCGAAAGCGTTACGGTCGGCGTCCGCCGCAGTGCGGGCGCTGTCGCCGTTATATTGGCCTATGTCGGCGCGCTGGCGGTGCTGTTGGCGGTGCTGGCCGCGGCGGTCGCCGCGCTGGGATGGAGCGAAGGCCGCAGCGCCTTGGCGGCATTGGCCGCAGTAGGCGTCTATTACTGCGTGTTATGGCTCTTCAGACATAAAATCGAACACACAATTCATTTCTCAATAACCAAAAACTACTGATGGAAGTATTACTTTACACAATCCTGACGCTGTGTGCGCTGGGAGTGCTTTCCGCGGTGATCCTCTATTTCGTGGCCCAGAAATTCCGGGTCGAGGAGGACCCCAGAATCGACGAGGTGGAGAAGATGCTGCCGGGCGCGAACTGCGGCGGCTGCGGTTTCGCCGGCTGCCGCGGCATGGCCGATGCGCTCGTGAAGCAGGACGACATTTCGTCGCTCTTCTGTCCCGTGGGCGGCGGCGACTGCATGAAGGCCGTCGCGGCTTACCTCGGCAAGTCCGCTCCCGAAAAGGAACCGCAGGTCGCTACCGTGCGCTGCGGCGGAACCTGCGAGAAGCGTCCCCGCACCAACGATTTCAACGGCGCCAAGTCGTGTGCCGTGGCTTCGTCGCTCTATGTGGGCGAAACGGGCTGTGCGTTCGGCTGTCTGGGATTCGGGGACTGCGTCGTCTCCTGTGCTTTCGACGCGATCCGCATGAATCCCGAAACGGGGCTTCCCGAAGTCGATCCCGATAAGTGTACAGCTTGCGGCGCCTGCGTGAAGGCATGTCCCAAAATGATTATCGAGCTGCGCAAGAAGTGGCCCAAGAACCGTGCGGTATACGTGTCGTGCGTGTCGAAGGACAAGGGCGCGGTGGTGATGAAAGCCTGCAAGGCCGGATGTATCGGCTGCGGCAAGTGCCAGAAGGTGTGCGCGTTCGACGCGATTACGATTGCGAACAACCTTGCCTATATCGACCCGCAGAAGTGTAAGCTCTGCCGCAAGTGCGTGAACGAGTGCCCGACGGGCGCGATCCGGCTGGTCGGCATGGAACCGCTGCCCAAGGCGCCGAAGACTCCGGCGGCTCCCGCTGCGCCGAAGGCGGCGCCGGTCGCTGAGAAAACGGCACCGGCCGCAGAGAAGGCTGTTGAATCCGCCAAGCCGGCCGCGGAGAAGGCCGCGCTTGCATCCGGGCAGGCCGCTCCGGCCGACGCTTCTAAGGCGGCCGCAGTCGAAAAGCCTGCCGGGAGTGCCGCTGCGCCTGAGAAGGCCGCGCCCAACGCTGAGAAGGCCGCTCCGGCGGAAACCGCTTCCAAAGCCGAATAAACGGATTTTTCCGCAGAGCCGGGGCGGGCGTGGACCTGCCGGGGCGGCGGAAGACGAAGGAAAGAATCCAACCGAAAAAACAGAGAAATTAAGATATGAAGACATTTCCAATAGGCGGAGTCCATCCGTCGGAAAATAAACTGAGCGGCGCCAAACCGATCGAGGTGCTTCCGCTGCCCGATGCGGTGGCGATTCCCCTCGCACAGCATATCGGCGCGCCCGCCGCGGCCAAGGTCGCCAAGGGCGACAAGGTGCTGACGGGACAGCTCATCGCAGAGGCGTCAAGCTTTATGTCGGCCAATATCCACTCCCCGATTTCGGGAACGGTGACGGCTGTCGATGCCGTTCCCAACGGTCAGGGGCTGCGTCAGGTGATGATTACGATCAAACGCGAGGGCGACGAGTGGGCCGAAGGCATCGACCGTTCGGAGACGCTCGTCCGCGAGTGCGCGCTTTCGTCCGCGGAGATCATCGCCCGGATCAAGGACGCCGGTATCGTCGGTATGGGCGGTGCGACGTTCCCCACGCATGTGAAACTCTCGGTTCCTCCCGGAAGAAAGGCCGAAGCCTTGATTATCAACGGCGTGGAGTGCGAGCCTTACCTGACCTCCGACCACCGTACGATGCTCGAACACGGCGAGGAACTGCTCGTGGGCGTGACGATCCTGATGAAGGCGATCGCCGTGGAGAAGGCTTACATCGGCATCGAAAACAACAAACCCGACGCCATAGCGCACCTGCGCAAACTGGCCGAAGGGTATAAGGGGATCGAAGTGGTGCCCCTCAAGGTGAAATATCCGCAGGGCGGTGAGAAACAGCTGATCGCCGCCGTGACGGGGCGCGAGGTGCCGCCTCCGCCCGCGCTTCCGATCGACGTGGGCGCCGTGGTGTGCAACGCTTCGACGACCTATGCCGTCTATCAGGCCGTGCAGAAGAACAAGCCGCTCATTGAGCGCGTGGTGACCGTCACGGGCAAGGGCGTGAAGGAGCCGAAGAACCTGCTGACCCGCATGGGCACGCCGATTTCGGCATTGCTCGAAGCGGCCGGAGGGCTTCCCGCCGATGCGGGTAAGGTGATCAACGGCGGTCCGATGATGGGCCGGGCGATGGTCAACCTCGATTCGCCCGTGACCAAGGGGTGTTCGGGCATTACGGTGATGAGCGGCCGCGACGCCGTGCGCCGCGAGGCTTCGCAGTGCATCAAGTGCGCCAAGTGCGTGGCCGCCTGCCCGATGGGGCTCGAACCCTATTACCTCTCGAAAATGACGCAGAAGAAGGGCTGGGACGCGCTCGAAGAGCAGATGATCACCTCGTGTATCGAGTGCGGTTGCTGTCAGGCTTCGTGTCCCTCGTACCTGCCGCTGCTGGACTGGGTGCGTCTGGGCAAGCAGACCGTGATGGGAATTATCCGTGCGCGCGCCGCGGCTCCCAAGAAGTAAATCTCCGAACGTAAAAAATACCAAATATTTATGGCAAACAAACTTGTAGTTGCTCCCGCACCGCACGTACAGACCTCGCAGTCTACGGCCCGGATCATGCGCGACGTCGTGATCGCGCTGATGCCTGCGCTGGCGGTCTCGGCCGTGGTGTTCGGAGTGGACGTACTGCGTGTCACGGCGCTTTCGGTCGCGGCCTGCGTACTGTTCGAATATCTGATTCAGAAGTTTCTGGTCCGCGGCGCTTCGACCATCGGCAACTGGTCGGCGGTGGTGACCGGCGTGTTGCTGGCCTTCAACCTGCCCGCGTCGATTCCTTGGTGGATCGTGCTGATCGGCGCTTTCGTCGCCATCGCCATCGCTAAGATGACCTTCGGCGGACTGGGCAAGAATCCGTTTAACCCCGCGCTGGTGGGCCGTGTGTTCCTGCTGATCGCCTATCCGGTGCAGATGACTTCGTTCCCCGTACCGGTGAACGGCTCGTTCGACGCGCTGTCGGGCGCGACGCCGCTGGCGGCCGTGAAGCACGGCGCCGCCGCCGACGTGCTCGGCGTGCAGGAACTGCTGTTGGGCAACATGCCGGGTTCGCTGGGCGAGGTGGCTGCACTGGCATTGATCTGCGGCTTTGTCTACCTGCTGTGGCGGCGCGTCATCACGTGGCAGATTCCCGTGACGATCCTCGGCACGATGGCGCTGTTCGCGTTTGTCGTCGCGGCGGCGAATGGCGGACTGTCGGCCGGTCCGGTGCTGTGGCAGTTCCCGTTGTTCCATGTGTTGGCCGGCGGCGCGCTGCTGGGTGCGATCTTCATGGCGACGGACTATTCGACCTCGCCGATGACCGTCCGGGGTGGCGTGATCTTCGGCGTCGGCATCGGCGCGATTACGATGTGTATCCGTCTCTGGGGCGCCTATCCCGAAGGCATGTCGTTCGCGATCCTGATCATGAACGCCGTGGTGCCGCTGATCAACAAATATGTCAAACCCAAGCGCTTCGGCGTAAAATAGGAGTGACGCAGATATGAAAAGTACACTTTTGAATATGACGGCCGTGCTCTTCGGCATCACCCTCGTCGCTTCGGCCGGGGTGGGCGCCGTGAACATGATCACGGCGGAACCGATCGCTCAGGCCGAGCAGGCGGCCAAAACCGCCGCGCTGAACGGCGTGCTCCCGGCGTTCGATGAGACGGCGGCCGAGACGCTGACCATCGACGAGATGCCGATCACGGTCTACACCGCGACCAAGGGCGGCCAGCTGGCCGGATATGCCGTGGAGTCGATGACCAAGAACGGTTTCGGCGGCGCGATCAACATGATGGTGGGCTTCACGCCCGACGGCGAGGTGATCAACGTCAATGTCCTGAAGCAGGCGGAGACGCCCGGACTGGGAACCAAGATGGCCGACGCCGACAACGTGCTGCTGCGCAGCGTCAAGGGGCAGAAACTCGAAGAGAAGAAGCTCGTGAACGGCAAACTGGCCGTCGCCAAGGACGGCGGCGACGTCGATGCGCTGACGGCGGCGACCATTTCGTCGCGCGCCTATGTGGATGCGATCAACCGTGCATGGATGGCTTACAAGAGCGTTGCGACGGGGTCAACCCCGACCGACGTGTCGTCCGGCGCGACTTCCGCGGCCGGAGATACGGCGGAGGAACAAACCAGCGGGCCTGAGGCTCAGGAAGGAGGACAAAATGAATAAGCTGAATATCATCGTAAGCGGCATCGTCAAAAACAACCCGACGTTCGTGCTGGTGCTGGGCATGTGCCCCACGCTGGGTACGACGACCTCGGCCGAAAACGGCATGGGCATGGGACTGGCGACGATGGCCGTGCTGATCATGTCGAATCTGGTGATCTCGCTCATCAAGAACATCATTCCGGACAAGGTCCGCATCCCGGCGTTCATCGTCGTGATCGCTTCGTTCGTGACCGTTATCCAGATGCTGATGCAGGCATACGTGCCGGCGTTGTACGCTTCGCTGGGCGTATTTATCCCGCTGATCGTGGTGAACTGCATCATCCTCGGCCGCGCCGAGGCGTTCGCTTCGAAGAACTCGCCGCTGGATTCGATCCTCGACGGCGTGGGCATCGGTCTGGGCTTTACGCTGGCCCTGACGGCCGTGGGCGCCGTGCGCGAAATACTGGGCAGCGGCGCGATTTTCGGCGTCAGCCTCGGTACGGCGGATTTCATGCCGCTGATCTTCGTACTCGCACCGGGCGCGTTCCTCGTGCTGGGATACCTCATGGTTTTGTTTAATAAATTAGCCAAGAAATAGTTATGGAGCTTTCCTATTTTGCAATCATCATCGGCGCCATCTTCGTAAACAACGTCGTGCTGGCGCAGTTCCTCGGCATCTGCCCCTTCTTGGGCGTGTCGTCGAAAGTCGAGACCTCGATGGGCATGGGGGCTGCCGTAACGTTCGTCATGGCGATCGCCGCCGTGGTGGCATGGCTGATCCAGACCTATGTGCTCGTCCCGCTGGACATCGTCTACATGCAGACCATCGTCTTCATTCTCGTGATCGCGGCGTTGGTGCAGATGGTCGAGATCATGCTGAAGAAACTTTCTCCCTCGCTCTATCAGGCGCTGGGTATCTTCCTGCCCCTCATCACGACCAACTGCGCCGTGCTGGGCGTGGCGATCCTGATGATCCAGAAGGAGTTTAACCTGCTGCAGAGCGTCACCTATTCGGTGGCTACGGCGCTGGGCTTCGCCCTCGCGCTGGTGCTCTTCGCCGGTATCCGCGAGCGTCTCGATTTCGAGGACGTTCCCAAAGCCTTCAAGGGGGTGCCCATCGCGCTGATTACGGCCGGTATCCTCGCCATGGCCTTCATGGGATTTTCGGGGCTGGTGTAAGTGCCGAACCGGTAGCGGCTGTCGGGAAGAAAACAGTCGCCGGGAGCATGGCGGGGAAGGTTACGCCGCCGCTCTGGACACGAAAAAGGGAAGTTGCTTCGGCAACTTCCCTTTCTTATTTCGCCTGCAGGCTGTCGGCCTGTTCGGCGGGCGGCACGAACCGCTGGCGGATCGCCTCTTTGGCCGTGCGGGAGATGTAGGCCCAGCGCGTGGCGATCATGACGAGCAGCATCGCCACGACGGCGATCATCATCAGCTCCTGCCCGGACCGGGCTTTGAACCATTCGGAAAGTTTCATGTTTTTGCGATTATTTTCGGTTGAAACGTTCGTTTCTTGCGTGCAATTAATTAATTTTGCAAAAATAACAATAAAAACCCGGATTCGAAATGAAGGATATCATAAAACTTCACGACAGAAAGTTCAAAATCATGATTCCCGCCGAGAAAATCGACGAGGCTGTGTCGGCTGTTGCCCAGCGCATAAACGAGGATTACGGCGACAAGGAGACGCCGCTGTTCGTCGGCGTATTGAACGGTTCGTTCATGTTCATGAGCGATCTGATCAAGAAAATCGAGTTCAACAACGAGCTGTCGTTCGTGAAGCTGGCCTCGTACGAGGGAACCTGTTCGTCGGGCTGCGTCAAGAGCCTGATCGGGCTGAACGGCAGCATCGAAGGCCGCCACGTGATCGTGGTCGAGGATATCGTCGATACGGGCGAGAGCATCGAGTACATGATTTGCGACCTCAAGGCGCAGAAACCCGCGAGTCTCGAAGTCTGCACGCTCTTTTTCAAACCGGGGTCCTACCGCAAGCAGATTCCGATCAAGTACCGCGCGATGGAGATCGGCAATGAATTCATCGTTGGCTACGGACTGGATTACGACCAGCTGGGCCGCAGTCTGAAAGATATTTACGTGGTCACCGAATAATGGCTTTCACCACAGATACCGAACTGCTGGACGGAGGACGCCTGCTGCCCCTCGTCGAGGATTTCTATACCATTCAGGGCGAAGGTTTCCATGCGGGGAAACCCGCCTATTTTATCCGTTTGGGCGGGTGCGACGTGGGGTGCCGCTGGTGCGACGCCAAGTATACGTGGAATCCGAAACTCTATCCGCCGACCGACGTGCGGACGGTCATCGACCGCGCGCTGGCATGTCCGGCGCAGGCGATCGTCATTACGGGCGGCGAGCCGCTGCTCTATCCGTTGGGCGTATTGACCGAAACCCTGCACGAGAAGGGGTTGCAGATCTTTCTGGAGACTTCGGGGACGCACCCTTTCAGCGGTTACTTCGACTGGGTATGTCTGTCGCCCAAACGGCAGCAGCCTCCGCTGGACGAAGCGCTGGAGCGGGCGCACGAGCTGAAGGTGATCGTCGAGAGCGAAAGCGACTTCGAATGGGCCGAGCGGAACGCCGCACGGGTGCGGCCGGAGTGCATGCTCTACCTGCAGCCCGAATGGAGCGTCGCCGAACGGGTGATGCCCGCGATGGTCGAGTACGCCAAGGCGCATCCGAAGTGGAATATCTCCATACAGACGCATAAATACATGCACATACCCTGATGAGTTTCGAGGTGGGCCGGAAGTTCTGGATCGCCGCCACGGCGGTCATTGTCGTCGTCACGCTGTTCGTGGTGGGGCGCAATTCGCTGCATGCCGTGAAAATCAAGCGTCAGATCAATGCGATGACCCGCGAGAAGGAGTATTACCGGACGAAGATCGAGCAGGACAGCACGCTGCTGGAGCGGTTGCAGTATGACGATTATCTGGAGGAGTACGCCCGCGAAAATTACCACATGCAGCGGAGGGGCGAACACGTCTATATTATCAAGGAATAAGTCTTATGCCGGGAGGCGGCTCCCGGAGTCAGTGAAATGCGGCGGCCTTCGGGCCGCTGTTTTTTGTTATGGCTGCCGAGGGGCGATATGGCTGCCGAGGGACGATATGCCTGCCGAGAGGTGATATGCCGGGCGGTGCGATGGGGAGGGGTTTGTTCGGGTGCCGTTTTTTTTGTTGCGGCCTGCTGAGGGACGAAATGTTGTCGAAGGGCGAAACGTTGGCTGAGAGGTGATATGCCGGGCGGTTTGTTTGGCCGGGCGGTCGGTGCGATTCCCGGTCGGTTTGGTTGCCGGTTTGTTCGGTCGCCGATTCTCCGCCGCCGGCTTTTGGTGGCCGGTTCGTACGGTTGCCGATTCGTTCGGGGAGTATTTTTTGTCGGGGCGGTTGGCCGGTTTTTGGGTTTGCTGGTTTTCCGGGGCGATTTTCCCGTCGGCGGTTGCGGAAATGTCAGTAATGCGTGAAGCCGTGCCAGTCGAGGGGGCGGAGCGTTCCGTTTTCGAACCACTCCAGCTCTCTGCCGTCCGTGATCCGGCCGACGGGGTGGAGCGGGGCGCCGAACCGGGCGAGGAAGTCGGCGGCGAGACGTTCCGCGTCTGCGCACTCGGCCGTAAGCAGAAGGACGTAGTCCTCGCCGGCGCAGGCGGCGGTCCGGATGTCCGCATCTGCGGCGGCCGGAATCCGCTCGGTGTCGATGGCGGCGCCGACGCCTGAACGCTCCATGATGTGGCGGATGTCCGACGCCAGCCCGTCCGAAATATCCATCATGGCATGTACTTCGTGCCGCCGGCCGAGCCAGAGGCCTTCGGCGACCTGCGGCCGGGGATTGCGGTGTATGGCAGCGGCGGGGGTGTCGTAACGGCCCGCGAGAATGTCGCGCAGGCCCGCCCCGGAGGCTCCGAGCGCTCCCGCCGTGAAAATCACGTCGCCGGGACGCGCTCCGCTGCGGCGTTTGATATGCGTGTCGGCGGCGCGGCCGATGGCGGTGACGTTGATCGTGATGCCTGCCGCCGAACGGGTGGTGTCGCCCCCGGCGAGCGTTACGCCGAATTCTTGGGACAGCTCCCGGTAACCCTGCATGAACTCTTCGGCCCACGCTCCGGTCGCATCGTCGGGCAGCGAGAGTGACAGCAGGGTGGCGATGGGACGGGCGCCCATCGAGGCCACGTCGCTCAGGTTTACGGCGAGGGATTTGCGCCCCAGCCCCCGTGCGGAGGTGGCGGTGCGCAGGAAATGCACCCCTTCGGCGAGCATGTCCGTAGTGAAGACGAGCGATTCGCCGCCGCCGACGGGCAGCACGGCGCAGTCGTCGCCGATACCTTCGAACCCGTTGTCGGGGAGCGTTGCGAAAAGGTCTTTTATGCGGTCGATGAATCCGAATTCGGTCATGGTTTTCCGGGCGGTTTGACGTATATTGCGCCGTTACGGTCGCTTTATATTGGGTGATATTAAACAAAGATATTAAAAAATTCTTTAAAATCACTATCTTTGTCTGCGAATCGCGGCGGGCGGAGTCCGTGTGCGGCTAACAGTCGGAACTATGAAAATATTGATTCTCAACGGCCCGAACCTCAATCTGCAGGGGCGGCGCGACACCGGAGTTTACGGTACGCAGACCTTCGAAACCTTCTTCGAACGGCTCCGGTCGCTCTATCCCGCCGTCGGATTCGGCTACTTCCAGTCCAATATCGAAGGCGAGTTGATCGACGCCGTACAGCAGGCCGATGGCGTTTACGACGGTGTGGTGCTCAACGCCGGGGGATATACCCATACCTCGGTGGCGCTGCGCGACGCGGTGTCGGCGGTGTCGGTTCCCGTCGTCGAGGTGCATATCTCGTCGATCCTCGCGCGCGAGGAGTTCCGCCACGTCTCGCTGCTGGCCCCCGTGGCCAAAGGCTCGATCATGGGATTCGGGCTGGATTCCTACCGGTTGGGAGTCGAAGCGCTGCTGCTTGGCGGCGAAAAGTAGAAAGCCGCTTCCGGCTGCATGCCGTTTGCATAGGAGCAGGTGCGGGCTGCCGCTTTCGGGGATTCCGGAGCGTTTCCTGTCGGAGCGGGAGAGGCCGGCGCTTCTGCCGCGCAGGCGGCAGCGGGTTTCCTCGGAGAAGGGGAGTCGGGGCGGACCGGAATTACCGAGACGGCTCAAGGCTGCCGCGGAATATGTCGATCACACAATAATGTTCAAATTATAAGCATCATACGTTTATGTACAGAATGAAAAAAACCAAGATCGTTGCGACGATGTCGGACTTCCGCTGCACCGAGGAGTTCGTGAAGAACCTTTACGATGCCGGTATGGACGTCGTGCGCGTCAATTCGGCACACGTGACGGAGGACGGAGCCACGCATATCGTCGAGACCGTACACCGAGTGAATCCGGCCATTCCGATCATGATAGATACCAAAGGGCCTGAAATCCGCGTGACGACGATCGCCGACGAATACGGCAACAGCATCAATTTCCGGGTGGGCGACCGCGTCGCCGTACGGGGTTCGGACGGCAGCGACATGACCACCCGCAAGGTGGTTTATATGAACGTGCCGACCATTGTGCGCGACATTCCGGTCGGGGCGCGCATGCTGATCGCCGACGGCGAGCTGGAAATTCGTGTGGTGGAGAAGACCGACGAGGAGCTGATCTGCGAGTTCGTCGTGGGCGGCGCGATGCGTTCGCGCAAGAGCGTCAACGTGCCTGCGGTGTCGATCGACCTGCCTTCGGTGACGGAGAAGGACCGCCGCTTCATCGAGTGGGCCGTGAAGAACGACGTCGATTTCATCGCACACTCGTTCGTGCGCAGCGCCAAGGACATAAAGGCCGTGCAGGAGATTCTCGATGCCCACGGCAGCAAAATCAAGATCATTTCGAAGATCGAAAATCAGGAGGGACTCGACAACATCGACGAGATCATCGAGGCGTCGTACGGCATTATGGTGGCGCGCGGCGACTTGGGCGTGGAGCTTCCGGCCGAAGCGATTCCCAACACCCAGCGGCGCATCGTCGAGAAGTGCATTTGCGCGAAGCGCCCGGTGATTATCGCCACGCAGATGCTCTATTCGATGGTCAAGAGTCCGCGTCCGACGCGCGCCGAGGTGAGCGACGTGGCGAGCGCCATTTACGAGCGCGTGGACGCCGTGATGCTGAGCGACGAGACCGCCATGGGCGACTATCCCGTGGAGTCGGTCGAGACGATGGCCCGCGTGGCCCGCGAGATCGAGCGCGACGAAACGCATTTCAAGCCGATGATCGACATGGACATGGTCTCGGTGAACCACGAGATCACGGCCCAGCTGGCCCGCTCGGCGGTGCGCGCTTCGACAAACCTGCCGATCAAATACGTGGTCCTCGACACCAAGACCGGCCGTACGGGCCGTTATCTCGCTGCGTTCCGCGGCCGGAAGACCGTGATGGCCGTCTGCTACCAACTTCACGCGCAGCGTATTCTGGCGCTGTCGTACGGCGTGGTGCCTATTCTGCGCAATCAGGAGCTGCACGACAAGTATCATTTCTTGGTCGATGCGCTCGAATTCCTCGATCAGTACCGCAAACTCAAGGGCGAGGATCTGCTGGCCATCGTGGGCGGCAGCTTCGGACCCGACGGAGGTGCGTCGTATGTCGAGATCGCCAATGTGGACAACATCCGCCGGCGCAACGAGGAGATCGTTGCGGCGCAAAAGTGTTAGCCGTTGAAAGGGGAGCTGAAGGATAAGGTCGCCCGCGGCGTGGCGTGGAGCATGGCCGAGAAGATCGGTACGATGCTCCTCCAGATGGCCGTGAGCCTTATTATCCTGCGCCTGCTGACCCGCGACATCCTCGGCGTCATGGCGATTCCGACGGCCGTGGTGGCCGTGGCGCTGGTGCTCGTGGACAGCGGTTTTTCGCAGGCGCTGATCCGCAAGGCGGCCCCTTCGGCGGACGATTACAAATCGGTTTTCGCCTTCAATATCGGGGTTTCGCTGGTGATGTACGCGCTTTTCACGGCGCTGGCGTTTCCGGCGTCGCGGTTCTACGACATGCCCCAGATCGCGCAGATCGCACCCGTGTTTTTCCTGCAGCTGCCCATCGGGGCGCTGTGCGCCATTCAGAATACGATCTGCGTCAGGAAGTTCCGTTTCGCGCTGTTGTCGAAGGTGACTTTCGCCTCGTCGCTCGCGGGCGGACTGGCGGCGATCGGTCTCGCGCTCGCCGGGTTCGGGATCTGGTGTATCGTGGCCCAGCGCGTGCTGCAGGCGGCGGTGCGGACTCTGCTGCTGTGGTGGCTGAGCGACTGGCGGCCCTGCGGGGCGTGCAGCCGCGGACCGCTGCGCGAAATGGCTCCCTTCAGTTTCAGCCTGATCGCCACGGACCTGATTTCGACGTTCTACAATAAGATTCCGCAGTTTTTCCTCGGACGGCTCTATCCGGCCGATACGCTCGGCTCGTTCGATCAGGCGATCAAGCTCAAGGATCAGCCGACGATTTCGGCGATGCAGGCCGTGCAGAGCGTCACTTTCCCTGCGCTGGCCAAGATCAAGGACGACGCTCCGAAGTTCGCCGAGAGCTACCGGCAGGTCGTGATGGTGGTCTCCTACGTTCTTTTCCCGGTCATGCTGGGCATGTCGGCCGTGGCGCACGATATGTTCGCCGTCCTGCTGGGCGAGGAGTGGATGCCTACGGTGCCCTATTTCGAGACGGTATGTCTGGTGGGACTTTTCTATCCGATGTCGATAATCGCCTACAACGTATTGAAAGTCAAGAGCGGCGGTGCATTGATCGTGAAGCTGGAGATCGTCAAGAAGGTGATTATGACGCTGGTGTTCGCCGTGACGATTCCGATCAGCGTGCAGGCCGTGGTATGGGGACTCGTGGTGATCGCATTCTGCGAAATGTCCGTCAATTTCCTCGCCACGACCAAGTTTACGTCGTTGTCGCCGGGGCGTTTCGTGCGGACGCTGCTGCCTCCGCTGCTGGCGGCCGCCGCGATGTACGGCGCGGTGCGGCTGACGGCCCGCGCGATTCCGGAGCATGCCCTGCTGCGGCTGATGGCCGAAGTGACGGCCGGTGCGGTCTCTTATGTCCTGCTGTCGGCCCTGTTCCGGCTCGAAGCCTTCCGCGAGGTAGCGGCTATTGTCCGGAAGCAGTTTTTGCACCGTTGATTCGCGCTGCTTGCGTCGGGGGCCGATTCACGGAGCGTCGGTAAAAATAACCGCCGGTTATACCTTGGGGTGTAACCGGCGGTTTTTTGTCGGGGTGGAAGACCCTCCCCGGCCGTCAGGCGTAGACCTTCGGGGTGATGACGCCCCGCAGGACGACCAGCGCGTTGGTGACGAGCGATTCGAGTTCGTTCTCGCCGGGGTAGACCGCGATGGGGGCGATGAACGAGCAGAATTCCGAAATGTACTCCACGACGGATTTGTTGTGGGCGATGCCGCCTGTCAGGATGACGGCGTCAACCCGTCCGCCGAGGGCGGCGGCCATGGCGCCGATCTGCTTCACGATACCGTAGCACATGGCGTCCTTCACCACGCGGGCTTTTTCGTCGCCCTGACCGATGCGCTCCATGACCTGTATCATGGAGTTGGTCCCCAGATGCGCCACGAGACCGCCTTTGCCGGCCAGCATCTGCTGGATGTCGTGCCGCGTGTAGCGGCCCGAAAAGCAGAGATCGACCAGTTCGCCGGCGGGAAGGGTTCCGGCGCGCTCCGGTGCGAACGGTCCGTCGCCGTCGAGGGCGTTGTTCACGTCGACGACGCGGCCCTGCTTGTGGGCCGCGACCGAGATGCCGCCGCCGAGGTGGGCGACCACGAGGTTCGCCTTCTCGTAGACGATGCCGATGCGGTCGCAGTGCAGGCGGGCCGTGGCTTTCTGGTTGAGTGCGTGGAAGATCGAACGCCGCGGGCAGTCGGGATGCCCGCTCAGGCGCGCTATGTCGTCCATTTCGTCCACGACCACGGGGTCGGCGATGTAGGCTTTGATGCCTGCGGTCGCCGCGATTCCGTCGGCCAGCAGACCGCCGAGGTTGGAGGCGTGCTCCATCGTGGCGTGCTGCAGGTCGCGGCGCATGGCGTCGTTCACTTCGTACACGCCGGCGGGAATGGGTTTGATGAGGCCGCCGCGGCCGATTACGGCAGCGAGGGACATGATGTCGAAGCCGTGTTCCTTCAATGCCGTGAGGATCATGTCACGGCGCCAGTCGAGCTGGTCGATGATGTTGGGGTAGTGTGCGATCTGTTCCGCCGAGTGACGCAGGGTCAGATCCAACAAAGGCCGCTCCTCGTCGTAGAGGGCGACCTTCGTTGAAGTAGAGCCGGGATTTATCGCTAGAATTTTGAAGCCCATAAATCGGTTCCGGTTAATTAGGTTGGTGGGTTAGGTTGGTGGGTTGGTTCAGGCTGCCTTACTGTTTCACGGCCAGACAGGCCAGCGCGATCGAGTAGAGCTTGGTCTTGCTGGTGTCGCCGCGCGAGGTCAGCACGCAGGGGACTTTCGTTCCCATGACCATGGCTGCCAGTTCGCCGCCGCAGAGGTGCGTGACCGACTTGAAGAAGACGTTGGCCGATTCGAGGTTGGGGAAGAGCAGGCAGTCGGGATCGCCCGCGACGGACGAGCCTTTGACCTTCTTGTGTTCCGCAACGTCCTTGTAGAGCGCCACGTCGAGAGACAGGGGACCGTCTACGACGACGTCGCCCAGCTGTCCGCGGTCGCCCATTTTGGCCAGTAGCGCGCCTTCGGTCGAGGAGATGACGTTGGGAAGCAGCTGCTCCGACGGAGCGATGCAGGCGATTTTCGGAGTCTTGATGCCCAGCAGGTTGGCCGTGCGCGCGAGGTAGCCGATCTGCACGGTTTTCTGCTTGAAGTCGGGCAGCGGAATCACCGCCACGTCCGAAATGACGAGCAGTTTGTGGTAGCAGGGCATCTCGACGATCGACACGTGGCTCAGCACGCCTTTCGGGGGAAACAGTCCTGCTTCCTTGTTGAGAATGCCGCGCATGTATTTGTCGGTCGAGACCAGTCCCTTCATCAGCACGTCGGCATTGCCGGCAACGACGGCCGCGACGGCCTGCTGCACGCACTTGACGTCGCTGGTTTCATCGACGATGTTGAATGCCTTGATGTCGATGTCGTTCTCGGCGCAGACCTGCTCGATAACGCTTTTTTCGCCGTAAAGCGTAGGCTCTACGAGGCCCTCCTTGTAGGCTTCGTACACCGCCTCCAGCGTATGTGAATCCTGACCGTATGCCACGGCCAGCCGTTTTTTACCTCTTTTTCTCGCCTCCTCGACGATTTCAGTAAGATGTTGGATCATAAGTTGTGGAAATGTGCTTTGAAAATTATTTTACGAGATTGTATGTGTCGGTAGCGATGACCAGCTCCTCGTCGGTGGCGATGACGGCCACTTTGACGCGCGAACCGGGAGTAGAGAGGATTTTGTTTACGCCGCGGGCGCCCTTGTTGGCCTCGCGGTCGAATTCGACGCCCATGAATTCGAGACCCGTGCAGACGCTCTCGCGCATCTCGCACGAATTCTCGCCGACGCCGCCCGTGAAGACGATCATGTCCACGCCGCCCATTTCGGCTGCGTATTCGCCGACGAATTTGCGGATGCGTCCGTAGTGCATGTCGCGGGCCAGAATGGCGCGGGGATTACCCTCGTCGTAGGCGAGGTCGATGTCGCGCATGTCGCTCGAAAGGTCGGTAAGACCCAGCACGCCCGATTTCTTGTTCATCATTTCGTTCAGCTCGGCGTAGGACATGCCCTCCTTTTCGCCGATGAAGGTGACGGCGCTGGGATCGACGTTGCCGCAGCGGGTGCCCATGACCAGTCCGTCCACGGGCGAGAAGCCCATCGACGTGTCGAACGACTTGCCGTTCAGCACGGCCGTCACCGAAGCGCCGTTGCCGATGTGGCAGGTGATGATCTTCGAATTCTCGAAGTCCAGTCCCGCGAGTTTGGCGCCGGTCTGCGCCACGTATTTGTGGCTGGTGCCGTGGAAGCCGTATTTGCGCACGCGATATTTGTCGTAATAGGCGTGGGGCAGCGCGTACATGAAATTGACGGCCGGAATGGTCTGGTGGAACGACGTGTCGAAGACCGTGACCTGCGGCGTTCCCGGCAGCACCTTCTCGATCGAAAGCACGCCTTCGAGGTTGGCGGGATTGTGCAGCGGCGCGATCTCGAACAGCGAGCGGATTTTGCTCTTGACCTCCTCGGTGACGATGCAGCTTTCGGGGAAGAATTCGCCGCCGTGGGCTACGCGGTGGCCGACGGCTTTCACCTCGTCCAGCGAGCGGATGACGCCGTGCTCCGGGTCGGTGAGGGCGTCGAGCACGAGTTTGATGCCCGTCGTGTGGTCGGGAATCGGACGGTGCAGCTCGAAAGGCTGTTTGCCGACGGGTTTATGGATAAGGTCGCCTTCCGGCAGGCCGATACGTTCCACGATGCCTTTTGCGAGCAGTGTGCTCGATGCGGCTTCCATGTCGATCACCTGATACTTGATCGACGAGCTGCCGCAGTTCAATACCAAAATTACCATTATCTTTCTATGTAGTTAATTCCTAAATGTCGTTCCGATCCACATGCCGAGCGCTGCAAAAACGATGCATACCGCGACGCTCAGCGCCACATAAATCGCCGCCGCATTGTAACATCCGGCCCGCAGCAGGCGCACCGTGTCGGCCGAAAAGGCCGAAAAGGTGGTGAAGCCTCCGCAGAATCCCACGATGAGCAGCCAGCCCAGCGTCTCGGAGCTGGTGGCTTCCAGCAGGATGCCGATCAGCAGCGAACCCGCGGCGTTGACCGTGAACGTGCCCGCCGGAAATCCCAGCAGCGTCTGTCCGGCCAAGATCCCGCCCGAAAGCAGGTAACGGACGATGCTGCCCGCCGCGCCGCCGAATCCCACGGCCATAAGTTCACGAATCATAAGTTAAATATACATCTAATTTTAAGGATGTGCAAATTTACGGAAAAAATGATTACGAATCGTTATATTTTTTGTTGTTTTTCGGGGTAAATCCGATGCGGAAGGCTTCAGGATTCCCGGATCTGCCCGTCGCCCGTGACGACGTATTTGTAGGTCGTCAGTTCGGGAAGGCCCATCGGACCGCGGGCGTGGAGCTTCTGGGTCGAGATTCCCACCTCGGCGCCGAAGCCGAACTGGCCGCCGTCGGTGAAGGCCGTCGAGACGTTGACGTAGACGCAGGCGGCGTCCACGGCGCGTGTGAACTGCGTGGCGGTCTGTTTGTTCTCGGTGACGATGGCTTCGCTGTGGCGCGACGAGTAGCGGGCGATGTGCGCGAGGGCCTCTTCGGGCGATGCGACGGTCCTGACGGCGAGTTTGTAGTCGAGGAATTCCGTGCCGAAATGCTCTTCGGACGCGTGTTCCAGCAGGTCGGCGGGGTAGTGTCCGCCGAGGGCCGCGAAAGCCTCGGCGTCGGCGTAGACCGTGACGCGGGCGGCGGCCAGCGGGGCGCAAAGCTCCGGCAGGTCGGCGAGCCGGTCGCGGTGGATGACGAGGCAGTCGAGGGCGTTGCAGACGCTGACGCGCCGGGTTTTGGCGTTGCAGACTACGGCGCGGCCTTTTGCGAGGTCGCCGTCGCGGTCGAAGTAGGTGTGGACGATGCCGGCGCCGGTTTCGATGACCGGAACGCGGGCGTTTTCGCGCACGAAGCGGATCAGGCCCGCGCCGCCGCGCGGAATGACGACGTCGACGTAACCCACGGCGTTCAGCAGCGCTCCGACGGAGGCGTGGTCCGAAGGAAGCAGGGTGAAGGCGTGTTCGTCGATGCCTTCGCTGCGCAGGGCTTCGTGCAGCAGGGCGGCGATGGCTTCGTTGGAGTGACGGGCGTCGCCGCCGCCCTTCAGCACGCAGGCGTTGCCCGTTTTGATGCAGAGCGAGAAGATGTCGGCCGTGACGTTGGGCCGCGCTTCGCAGATCATGCCGACCACGCCGAACGGAACCCGCCGTTTGACGATGGTCATTCCGTTGGGGCGGGTGCGCCGCTCCAGCTCTTCGCCCTGCGGCGAGGGCAGGTGCGCGACGGCTTCCATGTCGTCGGCGATGGCGGCGATGCGCTCCGGAGTCAGCCGCAGACGGTCGCGCAGCGGCGAGTCGGGGGCCATGGCTTCGAGGTCGCGGGCGTTGGCTTCGAGCAGGCGGGGCGTATGCGTGCGCAGCAGTTGTGCGGCGTGCATCAGCGTGCGTCCGAGTCGTTCGGTTTCGGTCTCGGCCAGAAGCGTTCCGGCCTGACGGGCGGCTTTGAACAGGGATTCGTATTCCATAGTCGTCTTATTCGAGGTAGAGGTAATCGCAGTGGACGAGGGGTTTCAGCCCTTTGCGCCCGATGTTGCGGCGTGCGGTTTCGCTGTCGCACGAGATGCGGCCCACGGCCAGCTGCGTTCCGTCGGGCGAGAGGATGCGCACCAAATCGTCGCGTTCGAAATCGCCCTCGACGGCCGTGACGCCCACGGCGAGGATGCTGGCGGCCTTGCTGGCCCGGACGGCCGCTGCGGCGCCTTCGTCGATGCGCAGGACGCCTTTGGCGAAGCCTTCGCTGCTGGCGATCCACATTTTGACGCCCGACGCCGTGTGCGGGGCGGGTTCGAAACGGGTGCAGAGCACCTCCTCGCCGGTCAGCGCCAGAGCGGTCAGGATGTTGTCGCGGCGGCCGTTGGCGATGATGACTTCGATGCCCTCGCCGGCCACGCGCGACGAAATGCGGCTCTTGGTCGCCATGCCGCCCCGGCCCCGCGACGAGCGCGCCGGGTCGATGTACCGCGAGAGGTCTTCGGAGGGTTTCACGCGGCGGATCACCTGCGACGAGGGGTCGGAGGGCGAGCCGTCGTAGATGCCGTCGATGTTGCTCAGGATAATCAGCGCTTCGGCCTGCATCATGGCCGCCACGAGTCCCGAAAGCTCGTCGTTGTCGGTGAACATCAGCTCGGTGACCGAGATGGTGTCGTTCTCGTTGACGATCGGGATCACGCCGTTGGCGAGCATGACCTCCATGCAGTTGCGCTGGTTGAGATACTGCCGCCGCGTGGAGAGGCTCTCCTTGGTGGTGAGCACCTGCCCGCAGACGATGCCGTATTCGTTGAAGAGGTCGTAGTAGCGGTTCAGCAGCTTCACCTGACCTACGGCCGAGAAGAGCTGGCGGGCCGATACGGTGTCGATGCGGCCCGTGCGCTGTTCGAGGACGCTGCGGCCCGAAGCCACGGCGCCCGACGAGACGAGGATCACCTCGATGCCGGCGCGGTGCAGCCGGGCGATCTGGTCCACGAGGGACGAAATGCGCGTGGTGTCGGGGCGTCCGTCGTCGCGGGTCAGCACGTTGCTGCCAGCCTTGATGACGATGCGGCGGTATTTGCTGGTTCTGTCCATGTCTTTGCGGTCCGGGCGTCGCCCGGCGTTACGGTTCGTATTTGTAGCCCACGCCCTTGACGGTGACGATCTTTTCGTCGCCGATCTTCTGGCGCAGCTTGCGGATGTGCACGTCGATGGTGCGGTCGCCCACGACCACCTCCGAACCCCAGATCCGGGCATATATCTCTTCGCGCGAGAAGAGTTTGCCCGGCGACGAGTAGAGCAGGTCCAAGAGGGCGAACTCCTTGCGGGGCAGGCTGATTTCGCGGCCGTCGCGCGTGACGGTGTAGCGCTCGCGGTCCATGGCGACGCCCTCCTCCGCCGGAGCGGGGGCCTTTCCGGCGTCGATGCGCTTGAGGATGGCCTGCACGCGGCTGACCAGCAGTTTCATCTTGATCGGCTTGGTCAGGTAGTCGTCGGCCCCCACGCCGAAGCCGGCCAGCTGCTGCTCCTCTTCGCCCAAGGCCGAGAGGAAGACGACCATCGTGTCGCGCAGCTGCGGGTCCTCGCGGATGGCGCGGCAGGTCTGCGCCCCGTCCATCACGGGCATCATCATGTCCAGCAGGATCAGGTGGGGGCGGTGCTGCGCCGCGGCTTTCAGCGCTTCGGCTCCGTTCTGGGCCGTGAATACCTCGTAACCCTCCTTGACGAGGGTGTATTTCACGAATTCGAGGATGTCGGGTTCGTCGTCGACGAGCAGGATGCGGTGGCTCATAATTTCGGTCAATGCGTTTTCGGCGGCGCACCGGCGACCGGTTGGCCGTGTGCCGCGCATATCTTGTGCGAAGTTAGCAAATTTCCGGCGAAATCGTTCGGCGGCACGGGAAAAATGGTTATATTTGCGAGATTTATATACTTCCGTATATATGGAACTCAAAAACGTGTATTGAGATGGCTACTGAAAATCCGATTCTTCCTGCTCCTGAGGAGCAAGTCAGCAAGGCTGCTGAAGATGTGCAGAAGGCAACTTCCGAAGTGACTCCCGAAGTCCCTGATTCCGAAACGGCTGCGATTGCAGAACCCGAAACGCCCGCTGTCGCGCAGGGCGAACCCGCAGCGTCCGCCGCCGAGGCGCCCGTAAGCGAAGCGCTGGCCGAAGAGACCGTCGCCGAAACGGCTGCGGAAGCTCCTGCTGCCGGCGAGGTTGCCGCAGATGCGCCTGCTGCCGGCGAGGTTGCCGCAGATGCGCCTGCAGACGGGGAGGGAGCGCCTGCGGAGATGCCTGCGGCTGAAGTCCCCGCCGCAGAGGTCGTTGCCGAAGCTCCTGCCGCCGAAACGGCTGCGGAAGCGGCTCCCGCAGAAGAGACGGCGCGTGCGAAGCGCGCCCGGATCAAGCCTGCGGCCGAAGCGGTCGTAACTGAGACGGAAGAGGAGGCTGCGGCGTCCGACGTGCAGGTGGATTTCGCGGACGAGGAGGCCGCGCTGGCGGCGCAGGACGCCGGACTCGAACTAGAGGGCGAGACCGCCGAGGAGGCCGAGGCCGAGCAGATGGCGGGAAGCGCCGCCGATACCGAAGACAAATTCACGGGCCGGGGCAAGGAGGAGCTGGTGGCTTTATTCACGCGCATGCTCGAAGAGCAGCCCGTGCAGTCGATCCGCCGGGATGTGGAGGCGCTGAAGATCGCCTTCTACCGCATCCGCCGTGCCGAGGTCGAAGCCGCACGCCGCAAATTCATCGAGGAGGGCGGCGCCGAAGAGGATTTCGCGCCGGCAGTGGACGGGGTCGAAGTGCAGCTCAAGGAGCTGTTCAAGGAGTACCGCCGTCGCCGCGACGAGTTCATCGCCAATCTCGAAGCCGAGAAGGAGAAGAACCTGCAGGTCAAGCTGGGAATTATCGAAGAACTGAAGGAGCTGGTCAATTCGGACGAGACGCTCAACCATACCTTTACCAAATTCCGCGAGTTGCAGCAGCGCTGGAAGGAGACCGGCATCGTGCCCCTGCAGAACGTCAAGGATTTGTGGGAGACCTATAACCTGCACGTCGAGAATTTCTACAGCTTCATCAAGATCAACAAGGAGCTGCGCGATCTGGACCTGAAGAAGAATTACGAGCAGAAGGTGACCCTGTGCGAGCAGGCCGAGGCGCTCGTGCTGGAGCCTTCGGTGGTCGAAGCGTTCCACAAACTGCAGAAACTGCACGACGAATGGCGCGAGACGGGTCCCGTGGCCAACGAATACAAGGAGGTGCTGTGGGAGCGTTTCAAGGCGGCGTCGAGCCGGATCAACAAACAGCATCAGGAGCACTTCGAGGCGCTGAAGGGCGAGCAGGTCCGCAACCTCGAACTGAAGACGGAGCTTTGCGCCGCCACCGAGGAGCTGGCCGCGCAGCCGCTCACCACCCGCAAGGAGTGGAACCGGGCCAGCGACCGTCTGCTGGAGATTCAGAAGACGTGGAAGACCATCGGCTTCGCGCCCAAGAAGGACAACAACCGCATATATGAACGTTTCCGCACGGCGTGCGACAGGTTCTTCGAGGCCAAGCGTCAGTTCTATTCGGGCGTGAAGGCCGAGATGGAGCATAATCTGCAGCTCAAGACCGAAATATGCGAGGCCGCCGAGTCGCTGATGAACAGCGAGGAGTGGAAGAAGGCGACCGACGAGCTGATCGCCCTGCAGGCCCGCTGGAAGGAGATCGGCGCCGTGTCGCGCCGGCATTCGGATGCGATCTGGCGGCGTTTCCGCGCGGCGTGCGACAAATTCTTCGAGCGCAAGGGCGCGCATTTCGCCAGCGTGGACGGCGAGCACGAGGAGAATCTGAAGAAGAAGCTCGCGCTGCTGGAAGAGATGGCCGCGGCCGATGTCAAGACGGGCGGTTACGACGTGATCCGCGACTTCCAGCGCCGCTGGGGCGAGATCGGGTTCGTACCCATCAAGCAGAAGGACGCCGTGCAGAAGAAGTACAAGGCCGCCGTCGATGCGCTGTTCAACACGCTGCGCGGCACCGAGCGCGACCGTTCGATGAACCGTTTCCGCGAGAAGGTGTCGTCGTTCAAGTCGGCGGGCGGCAGCCGCCTGCGTTCGGAGCGCGAACGGCTCTACGGCAAGGTGCGCCAGTTGGAGCAGGAGATCGGCCTGCTGGAGAACAATATCGGTTTCTTCGCCAAGTCGAAGAACGCCGAGTCGCTGATCGCCGACGTGAAGGCCAAGATCGAGCGCGCCCGTGAGGATATGGCCGCCGCGATCGAGAAAGTGAAGCTGATCGACCGTCAGGCGCAGGAGGAGAATCACGAAAACAACGAAAATAAATAGTAATAAACGTAATGAAACTTTCCAAACCCAAGTACATATTTGTTACGGGCGGCGTTGCGTCGTCGCTCGGCAAGGGTATTATTTCGGCCTCGATAGCCCGACTTCTGCAGGCGCGCGGCTATTCGGTGACCATTCAGAAACTCGACCCCTACATCAACGTCGATCCCGGAACGCTGAATCCCTACGAACACGGCGAATGCTATGTGACGGAGGACGGCGCGGAGACCGACCTCGATCTGGGCCACTACGAACGCTTTACGAACCAGCCCACGTCGAAGGCCAACAACGTCACGACGGGCCGGATTTACAAGAGCGTCATCGAGAAGGAGCGCAAGGGCGAGTATCTGGGCAAGACCGTGCAGGTCATTCCCCATATCACCGACGAGATCAAGCGCCGCATCCAGCTGCTGGCGCAGAAGAAGGTTTACGACGTTATCATCACCGAGATCGGCGGTACGGTGGGCGACATCGAGTCGCTGCCGTTCATCGAGTCGGTGCGCCAGCTGCGCTACTCGCTGGGCTATAAGAACACGGCGCTGGTGCACCTGACGCTGATCCCCTACATGGCGGCTTCGGGCGAGCTGAAGACCAAACCCACCCAGCACTCGGTGAAGGCGCTGCTCGAAAACGGCTTGCAGCCCGACATCCTCGTGCTGCGCACCGAGCATCCGCTTTCGGTGAACCTGCGCCGCAAGGTGGCCCTGTTCTGCAACGTGGACGCCAACGCCGTGATGGAGTCGATCGACGTACCGACGATCTACGAAGTGCCGCAGAAGATGCACGACCAGCATCTGGACGAGGTGGTGCTCCAGAAACTCGACCTGCCCGCCGACAAGGAACCCGATATGACCGCGTGGAACGCGCTGGTAGACAAGATCAAGCACCCTTCGAAGAAGATCGAGATCGCGCTGGTCGGCAAGTACACCGAACTGCCCGACGCCTACAAGTCGATCTGCGAATCGTTCGTGCATGCGGGCGCCGTGAACGACTGCAAGGTGAAACTGCGCTATGTCAATTCAGAGAAGATCACGCCCGAAACCGTGGCCGAGAAGCTGGGCAAGATGTCGGGCATTCTGGTGGCTCCGGGCTTCGGAAACCGCGGCATCGAGGGCAAGATCGTGGCCGTGCGTTATGCCCGCGAAAACAACATTCCGTTCCTCGGCATCTGTCTGGGCATGCAGTGCGCCGTGATCGAGTTCGCCCGCAACGTGCTGGGCATCGCCGACGCCAATTCGAGCGAAATGGAATCGACGCCGCATCCGGTCATCGACCTGATGGAGGAGCAGAAGGGCGTGACGGCCAAGGGCGGCACGATGCGTCTGGGCGCCTATCCGTGTGCGCTGAAGAAGGGTTCGAAAGTCGCCGCGGCGTACGGCAAGCTCAATATTTCGGAGCGTCACCGTCACCGCTACGAGTTCAACAACGACTATCTGGAGCAGTTCGAAGCCGCCGGCATGCAGGCCGTGGGCATCAACCCCGATACGGGGCTGGTCGAGGTGGTCGAAGTGGCGAACCATCCGTGGTTCGTCGGCACGCAGTATCATCCCGAATACAAAAGTACGGTGCTGAAGCCTTCGCCGCTGTTCGTGGCGTTCGTCGGAGCGGCGCTCAAATACGCCGGGGAAAAGAAGTAATAACCGCACAAAGTAAGAAGCAAACACGTTTAGATGGATAAAAAAACAATTTTGGGTATTGTCGTCGTGGCGGTCCTTTTTCTGGGATTCGCCTATGTCAATACCAAACAGCAGGAGAAATATCAGCAGGAAATGGCCGCGTGGCAGGCCTATCAGGATTCGGTAGCCGCCGCTTCGCGTCCCGCGGTTCCCGCGGCGGACAGCGTGGCAGGCGGCGCTGCGGAGAGTGCGGTTGCGGCGTCCGGTGAGACGACGGCGCCCGAAGCGGAGGCGGATTTGGCCCAGACCGTGCGTCAGCGTCGGATCGCCGCGATGGGCGAGTATCTGACCGCGGCGCAGGAGGCAGAGCCTGAAGAGTTTACGGTGGAGAACGAGGTGATGACGGTGCGTTTCTCGACGCGCGGCGGACAGATCACGGGCGTGACGCTCAAGGACTACACCAAGTACGCACCCCGCGGTCAGCGCGACCAACTGATCGAGCTGATGGACCCTGCGAGCGCCCGGTTCGACATGTCGTTCTATGTGAAGAACGGCCTGAACAACGTCAAGGTCAATACGATGGATTACGTCTTCCGCGCTGAACCCGTGGAGACGGCAGGCGATGCCCGGCGTGTGACGATGCGTCTTGCGGTGGCGGAGAACGCATGGCTCGAATACGAGTACCTTATATATAATAAGCAGGCTCCGGAGCGCGATTACCTCGTGGATTTCAACGTCCGGCTGGTGAACATGGCCCCGCAGATGGCCAACCAGACTTCGATCGGCATCGACTGGTCGAATGTCTCGTACCAGAACGAGAAGGGTTTCCAGAACGAAAACATGTACACGACGCTGGCCTACCGTTTTCCGGGCGAGAGTTCGATCGAGGAGCTGGGCATGAGTGACGGCGCCAAGTCGAAGAGCGTATCGACGGCGGTGAACTGGGTGGCTTTCAAGCAGCAGTTCTTCTCGTCGGTCTTCATCGCGCCGCAAAACGTCTCCAGCGCCAACATGGCCTTCGATACGGCGGCTCCCGGCTCGGAGCTGCTCAAGAGTTTCTCCGTACAGATGGCCGTGCCCTACTCGGCGCAGGTCGAAGGATATGATTTCGCATTCTACTTCGGTCCCAACAAATATGCGATCCTGAAGAAAGTCACCGACAACAACGGTGCGGACCTCCATATGGAGCGTCTGATTCCGCTGGGATGGGGTATCTTCGGCTGGGTGAACCGCTGGTGTGTGATTCCGGTCTTCGACTTCCTGCGCAACTACATCGGCAGTTTCGGCATCATCATCCTGATTCTGGTGATTCTCGTGAAGCTCGTCATCTCGCCGCTCACCTACAAGAGCTACGTGTCGATGGCCAAGATGCGCCTGATAAAACCGCAGGTGGACGAGCTTAACAAGAAGTATCCCAAGAAGGAGGATGCCATGAAAAAGCAGCAGGCGACGATGGAACTTTACAAAAAGGCCGGCATCAACCCCATGGGCGGCTGTATTCCGATGCTGATCCAGCTGCCGATCCTGATCGCCATGTTCCGCTTCTTCCCGGCGTCTATCGAGCTGCGTGAGCAGCCGTTCCTCTGGGCCGACGACCTCTCGTCGTACGACAGCATCGTGAACCTGCCGTTCTCGATCCCGTTCTACGGCGACCATGTCAGCCTGTTCGCGCTGCTGATGGCCGTGTCGCTGTTCGGCTACTCCTACTTCAATTACCAGCAGACCGCTTCGTCGCAGCCCCAGATGGCCGGCATGAAGTTTATGATGGTCTACATGATGCCGATCATGATGCTGTTGTGGTTCAACAGCTATTCGAGCGGCTTATGCTACTATTACCTGCTGTCAAACCTCTTCACGATCGGGCAGACGCTCGTCATCCGCCGCATCGTGGACGACGAGAAGATTCATGCCGTGATGCAGGCCAATGCCGCGAGGAAGTCGAAAGGCAAGAAATCGAAATTCCAGCAGCGCTACGAGGAGCTGATGCGTCAGCAGGAGGCCCAGCAGCGGGCCAAACGCAAGTAGTTCCCGGACCGGAAGCCTTCGGGAAGAGACCGGACCCGACTGGAATTGACCGGGAGCGGTCAGAACCGGCCCGAAGCGTTCGGGCTGTTGAATGGACTGCAGAGAACAGGCCGGAGACGAAACCTTTGAACCGGGTGTGCGTCTCCGGCCTTGTTTTTGCTCTGGTGCGGATGTGTAAAATCGTACGACTATGATGAAACGAATTTTTTTTGTGCTGGCGCTCATGGCGGCCGGCACGGCGCTCCGGGCGCAGAGTCTCGGCGGGGAGTATCGGCTCAAACGGATCGTTCCGGTCGAAGGACGGCAGGGAATCGCCGCCGACTCGAACTATTATTACGTTTCGGGCAGCACGGCGCTCTACAAGTATGACAAGCAGGGGCGGCTGGTCGCCGAAAACGAACACCCGTTCGAAGGACTGCCGCTCGAAGCCAATCACTTGGGCGATATCGACGTGTGGAACGGCGAGCTGTATGCCGGTATCGAGACTTTCGAAGACGGCAAGGGCGAGAACATTCAGGTCGCCGTTTACGATGCGGACAACCTGAAATGGAAGCGTTCGATCGACTGGGACCCCGAATCGGGGCAGGTCGAGGTGAGCGGACTGGCCGTGGACCGGGACAACGACATGGTCTGGATGTCGGACTGGGTGGACGGCCGCTATCTGTACGGCTATGATCTCAAGACGGGGAAGTATGTCCGCAAGGTGCATCTGCGTCCGGTTCCGCAGTGGCAGCAGGGGATCTTCATGGTGGACGGCCGGATGCTGATCTCGGCCGATGACGGCGATGCGGACCTCGACGAGCCGGATACGATCTATATCGCCGACATGCGCGACGGGAAGAGTTATGCGACGGCGCTGCCGTTTCGCGCGATGACCGATTTCCTGCGTGCGGGCGAAATCGAAGGATTGGCGATAGATCCGCAGACCGACGAATTGCTGGTGCTGGCCAACCGCGGTTCGCGGATCGTGTTGGGGATGGTCAAGGGCTTTTATCCCGGCTACGACAAGGAACTGCATGAGGTTTATGTTTTCGAAAAGGTAAAATAGAAAAAGTCCCGAAAGGGACTTTTTTTCTATTTGGAGCGGACATGGCGCCGCCGGGTGCATTTGCCGGGTGCATTTGCCGGGTGCATTTGCCGGGTGCATTTGCCGGGTGCATTTGTCGGGCGTGTTTGGCGGGGCTGGAACGGAAGTCTGTCAGGGACGGTTGCAGGAACCGATTGCCGTGGCATCTGAGAGGGCGGACGATGGGGCGGGCTGAGTTGCGGGGACCGCGATGGTCCGAAGCCTGCTGCTTGGCGGTTTCGGGTGCGTGATTTATAGATCCGGTCCGGTTGCTTGCAGGGAGTTGCGGTCGCTGACGATCGCGTCGAAATTTTCCAGCGCCCAGCCGATGAGCGAGACAAGATGGGGCATGAGCGATTCGCCGCGGGGCGTGAGGGCGTATTCGACGCGCGGCGGCACTTCGGGGTAGACCGTGCGCGAAAGCAGGCCGTCCTGTTCGAGCCGCCGCAGGGTCGAGGCGAGCATCTTCTGCGAGATGTCGGTCATCCGGCGGTGTATCTCCGAAAAGCGCAGACGCCCGCCCGTGTGCAGGTTGTAGAGCACCAGCAGGGACCATTTGTCGCCAAAGCGGTCCACGATATTGCGGATGGGGCAGGCGGCGTACCCCGGATCGGTTGCGGTTTTCGCCATCTTATTCGACGTAGAGCACGAGTCCTTTGAGGTATTCGCCTTCGGGGTGGTAAATGCTGATCGGGTGGTCGGCGGGCTGCGTCATCTGGTGCAGGATGCGTACGTTGCGGCCTGCGATGGCTGCGGCCGAGAAGACCGTCGTGCGGAACAGTTCCTTCGATACGGCCTGCGAGCAGGAGAACGTGAAGAGGATGCCGCCGGGTTTGATCTGCGAAATGGCGCGGGCGTTGAGCCGCTTGTAGCCTTGCAGGGCGTTGCCCAGCACCTTGTGGTGTTTGGCGAAGGCCGGAGGGTCGAGGATGATCAGGTCGTATTTGTCGCCGATGTCCTTGAGATACTCCACGGCGTCGGCCGCAATCTCGCAGAAGTCGGCCTCCCGGCCGAAGTTGAGCACCATGTTTTCGGTGGCGAGTGTCACGGCGCGTTCGGAGGAGTCCACCGAGCAGACCTTTCGGGCGCCGCCCGCCATGGCGTAGACCGAGAATCCGCCCGTGTAACAGAAGGTGTTGAGCACCGTGCGGCCTTTGGCGTAGCGTTTCACCAGTTCGCGGTTTTCGCGCTGGTCGAGGAAAAAGCCCGTCTTCTGGCCTTTCTCCCAGTTTACGAGGAATTTCTCGCCGTTTTCCGTCACGATGTGCGATTCGTGGTCGGAGCTGCCCCACAGATAACCGTCCACGGCGCCCAGCCGGGCGTTGTACGGCACCGTCTGCGAACTTTTGTCGTAAATGGCCGTGATTTTGTCGCCGTAAGTCGCCCGTATCGCCTTGGCGATCTCCATGCGGGCGTGGTACATGCCGACCGAGTGGCATTGGACCACGGCCGCCGTGCCGTAGATGTCCACGACCAGTCCCGGCAGGGCGTCGCCCTCGCCGTGCACCAGCCGGTAGCAGTTCGTGTCGGGATTGTCCGTAAGTCCCAGCGTGCGACGAACGTCGTGCGCCACGGCGATGCGGCGGTTCCACCACTCCTGATCGATCGTCTCCCGGCAGAACGACAGCACGCGCACGGCGATCGAACCGATCTGGTAGTGTCCCTGCGCGATGAATTCGCCCGAACGGGTGTATACTTCGACCAGAGCGCCTTCGGCGATTTCCGATTCGTCTTCGGCCTTGATGTAGTCGATGGCTCCCGAAAAAATCCACGGGTGGCGGCGCATAAGAGACTCTTCCTTGCCTTTGCGCAGGTAGATTTGAGGTGTCATGCTTTGGGACGTTTTATTTTGGGTGTGTGCAGCAGTTTGTCGTAGATCGCCGTGCAGACCCACGCATCGGTCGCGGCGTAGAGTTTCTGTTTGTCGGTGAGCGTCGCGGCCTCCCAGTTGCTCAGACGCTGGGCTTTGGAGACGCGCTGCCGGAGGACGATGGCCGAGAGTTTGCGCAGGCTCTTGTCCTCGATGCCCCATTCGGGGGCGATGGACTGCAGGTCCACGAATCCGCCGTCGCGGAAGTGGCGGATCTGGCGCAGCGAGCGGAGGTCGCCCGCCACGTCGGCGCCGATTTTGAGGATGGAGTCGGTTTCGAGCACCTGAAGGATCGGCTTGGCCAGCGGAATCTTGTTCAGCCGGAACAGAAAGCAGAGCTGCGGGGTCGAGAGCTGAAGCAGCGACACCCGGTAGCTTATGCCCGGACGGAACGAGGGGCGCGTCTCGGTGTCGAAGCCCACGACGGCCTGTTTCATCAGAAACTTGCAGGCCGGCACGATGTCGCGCTCATGCTCGATGATGCGGATCTCGCCCTTGAATTCGATGGCGGGAAGCGCGGCGGTCTCCTCGTTGCTTATTTTATCGGTAAAATTATTTGTCGTAGTCATGCGATGGAACGTTCCCACAAAATTACGGAATTATTTCCGGAAAACGACATGTTCGCAGACCTTTTTGCGATCAGGCGTCGGGGCGCCGGGTTATTTCAGCCTGATTTTCCCGTCCTTGCCGGTGGCGAGCAGGCCCTCGTCAAGCAGCTGCCGGATCACTTCGCCGGTCCGCTGCACGCCGCCCGGAAATCCGTCGGCCAGTTCGCGCGGGTCGGCGGGGCCTTGGGCCAGCCGTTCGAGCACCTCTTTGCGCAGGCTTTCCGCCGCATTGCCGGCGGCGTCCGCGGATTTTTGTTTTGCGGCGCGCCGGCGGGCCAGACAGATGTCGCAGACGCCGCACGGCGCGGGATCGCCCTCGCCGAAGTAGGCTTCCAGCACGGCGCTCCGGCAGCGGGTTTCGTTGGCGGCGTAGTCGAGCATGTGTTCGAAACGTTCGCGCATCAGCTCCTGACGCCGTTTGTAGGTGTCGGGAGAGATGTAGAGGTCGGCGCGGGGAAGCCGCTCCTCGTTCATGAAGAGGATCGGCGAGCGGTTGGAGGGGACGTAGCGGATCACGCGCAGCTGCCAGAGCCGTTTGAGCAGCTCCTTGACCCGCTCGACGGTGTAGCCGCTCCACGTGGCGATCTCGCCCTCGTCGATCTGGCGGAATTCGGTGAAGACGCCGTTGTAAAGGCGCAGCAGCGTGCGGAGGAAGTGGTCGAGTTCGTCACGCTGGACGCGGATGCGGTAGAGATCGTCGCGGCTTACGCAGAACATGATCCGCGCCGGGTTTTCCTGCGCGTCGGTCAGCGTCATGTAGCCGTTCTGCTGCAGGAGCTTGAGCGCGCTCTGCACCGTGCCGGAGTAGAGGTGCTCGCGGGCGCAGAAGTCGTGGATGTTGAACAGAAACGAAGCTTCGGCGCCGTCGCCGATGCCGATCTGCAGGTAGGAGCAGACCTTTTCGTAGATGTCCTTGATCTTTTCGAGTGGCGGAAATTCCTGCTCGAAACGCTTTATGATGCGCCCTCCGTCGTCGGGGGAGGTCAGCAGCAGGGCGTAGCTGCGCACGCCGTCGCGGCCTGCGCGGCCGGCCTCTTGATAGTAGCTTTCGAGCGAATCGCACATGGCGTAGTGGGCGACGAACCGCACGTCGGGTTTGTCGATGCCCATGCCGAAGGCGTTGGTGGCGACCATGACGCGCGTCCTGCCCGCGACCCACTCCTCCTGCCGCAGCGAACGCTCGGCGTGTCCCATGCCGCCGTGGTAGGCCGCAGCCGTCACGCCCTGCCGGCGCAGCATGTCGGCGACCTGCTCGGTGCCTTCGCGCGTGCGGACGTAGACGATGCCCGAACCGGGAACGTTCTGGACCAGCCGGAGCAGCTGCCCGTTTTTGTCGTCGGTGCGGCGGACGCTGTACGAGAGGTTGGGGCGCGCGAAACTGCTGCGCAGGATATGCGGCTCGGCGAAGCGCAGGTGGCGCATGATGTCCTCGGCCACGAGCTTGGTCGCCGAGGCCGTGAGTGCCAGCACGGGAACGCCCGGCAGTTTTTCGCGCAGTTCGGCGATGCGCAGGTACGAAGGGCGGAAGTCGTAGCCCCACTGCGAGATGCAGTGGGCTTCGTCCACGGCCAGCAGCGAGACCTTCATGCGCTCCACGCGCAGACGGAAGGCTTCGGTGGCGAGCCGTTCGGGAGCCACATAGAGGAATTTGACGTCGCCGTAGACGCAGTTGTCCAGTGCGATGTCGATCTGCCGCGGCGAGAGTCCCGAATGGATGGCGACGGCCGGAATGCGCCGCGCCCGCAGGCGGTCCACCTGATCCTTCATCAGGGCGATCAGGGGCGTGACGACGATGCACAGTCCCGGCTGCGCGAGTCCCGGAACCTGATAGGTCAGCGACTTGCCGCCGCCCGTGGGCATGAGGGCCAGCGTATCGCGCCCGGCCATCGCCGAGCGGATGATCCGCTCCTGTACGGGACGGAATTCGGTGAAGCCCCAGTAGCGCTTCAGCACCTCGAAAATCTTGTCTGCGGACCCTTCCATGCACACAAAGGTAGGAAAAATTAGGCGGTTTGAGGAATTTTTCATACTTTTGCATTCGGTTAAACGTTCGACAAATGAAGATAAGCGAAAAGTTCAAAGTGCGCGAGATGGCGGGGGAGCATGTGATTATCATGCCGGGCCGCGTCGGTGCCGATATGACCCGGATTCTTGCGCTCAACGACTCGTCGCTCTATCTTTGGGAGACGCTCCGCGGCCGCGATTTCACCACCGAAGAGGCCGCCGGCCTGCTTACCGAACGTTACGAGGTGGACGAGGCTACCGCCCTGCGCGACGCGCAGGCGTGGGCGGGGAAGCTCGCCGAATGCGGCGTGCTGGAGTAGCCGGAACCTAATATTATTGCATGAAACTGAAAAGACTCATATCGCTGTTGCTGCTTTCCGTCTACCTGCTGGCGACGGGCGGACCCGCGTATGTGTCGCTTTCGTGCAAGTGCGTCGCGATGAAGGCCCGTGCCGCGCACGTATGCTGTCATCACTGCCAGCACGGTGCGGATACTTCCGACGGAACCGCGTCGCTGAAGGCCACCTGCTGCGGCAATCACCATTCGACGGAGATCGATCTCTATACATTCTCGCAGGACAACGAAAAATCGACCCGCTGTACGGTTACCGACCTGCCGCCCGCGCTGGTGGCCGAGGCTCCGGAGCCTGCCGACATCTCGCTCGGCGGGGAGAAAACCGTCGGACGCTGCGCCCCCTTCGTCGAACGGGGCCATGTCCGCTGCGCGGGACTCCGCGCCCCTCCCGTATTGGCTTGAAACCCTTTTGGGGCGGATGCTGCGTGCATCCGTCCGGAATCAGTTTTAACCAATAACGGAACGTAATGAAAATCAACAAAATTTTAGTTTTATCTGTTTCAGCCCTCGCTGTGTGCGGCACCCTCAGCGCGCAGGATTTGCGGGGCGTGGTCCGCGATGCCGACAACCAGCCGCTGGTGGGCGCTTCGGTCTACTGGGAGGGTACCACGATCGGCGCCAGCACCGACGCCGAGGGAGCTTTTCTGCTCCACCGCGTGAAAGGTTACGATAATTTGGTGGCTTCGTATCTGGGCTTCGTGAACGACACGCTGCACGTCGCGAACGGCGCGGAGCGGATCGAATTCGCACTTAGGGCGGACGGCGTGGAGCTGGAGGACGTCGTGGTCGAGGGCAACCTCAGCGGCAACTTCGTCAAGCGCGACGGCATTGTCAAGAACGAGATGATTTCGTTCGCGGGTCTCTGCAAGATGGCCTGCTGCAACCTCGCCGAGAGCTTCGAGAATTCGGCTTCGGTGACCGTGGGGTACAGCGACGCCATTTCGGGCGCGCGTCAGATCAAGATGCTGGGCCTTGCGGGCACCTATACGCAGATTCTCGACGAGAACCGTCCGATCATGCGCGGCCTGAGCGCCCCCTACGGCCTGAGCTACACGCCGGGCATGTGGCTCAATTCGATTCAGGTTTCCAAAGGCGTGGCCTCGGTTACGGCCGGCCATGAAGCCATCACGGGCCAGATCAACCTCGAACACCGCAAGCCTACCGACGACGAGCGTCTGTTCGTGAACCTCTACCTCGACGACGAGCTGCGTCCCGAAGCCAATATCTCGACGGCGTTTCCCGTTTCCAAGAACAAGAAACTGTCGAGCGTGATCCTGCTGCACGGTTCGATGGACACCGACGTGCGCAAGATGGACCACAACGACGACGGTTTCCGCGACCTGCCGCTGGCCGACCAGTTCAACATCGCCAACAAATGGCTCTATGCCGCCGACAACGGCACGCAGATTCGCTGGGGCTGGAAGTTCGTGCAGGAGAACCGGCTGGGCGGCATGCTCGACTATAAGAATTCGATGCGCGACCAGATGCGCGAGAAATGGGACCAGCCGGGCACGCTTTACGGATCGAAGATCCGCAACCGCGGCGCGAACGGCTATTTTAAAATAGGTATGCCCGTCGGTCCTTCGGTATACGATCCCGACGAGAAGGACGAGATGCGTTCGAACCTCGCGTTCGTGGCCGACTTCGACCACTTCAACGAAAACGCCTACTTCGGTCTGAACGACTACAAGGGCAACGAGAATGCGCTGGCGATGAACCTGATGTACAATCACTACTTCACCTACCGTTCGTCGCTGATCGTCGGCGCGCAGGCGCAGCTGCAGTATTACCGCGAGAGTCTGGCCAACAATACGCCGTGGATCGAGGCCGCGAAGTCGCGTTTCTACGATTTCGACCGCAGCGAGCAGGAGGTGGGCGCCTATGCCGAGTACACCTATGCCGTCAAGGACAAGTTCTCGATCGTTGCCGGCGTTCGCGGCGATTACAACGCCTTCTACGACAAGTTCTTCGTAACGCCCCGCGGCCATATCCGCTGGAACATCACCCCTTCGACGACCTTGCGCGGCTCGGCCGGACTGGGGTACCGTTCGACCAATGTCATCACCGACAATATCGGTATTTTGGCGACGGGCCGCGCGATCGTTTTCAAAGACAGCGACTTCTCGAAGTTCAACCGGCTGGAAAAGGCCCTGACCGTGGGCGGAAGCCTGACGCAGACCTTCGGGCTGGTGAGCGCCGACGACGCGACGCTGAGCTTCGACTATTTCCGCACGCAGTTCTACAACTCGGTGATCGCGGATCAGGAGTATAACGCCGACCAGATACTTCTCTACAACTCGGACAAACGCTCCTATACGGACACCTACCAGATCGACTTCTCGTGGACGCCGGTCGAGCGGCTCGATATTTTCGCGACGTTCCGCTATACGAACAGCGAAATGACGATCGACCGTCCCGACGGAACGACGGCCCGCGTGGAGCGTCCGCTGGTGAGCAAGTACAAGACGCTGCTCAATATCCAGTATGCCACGAAGTTCCGCCGTTGGGTGTTCGACGCCACGGCGCAGCTGAACGGTCCCGCGCGCATCCCGACGCAGACCGGAAATCTGGCCGACGACAAGTATTCGCCCCGCTACCCGATGTTCTTCGCGCAGGTGAGCCGCAAGATCGGCAAGTTCGATATTTATGTCGGCTGCGAGAATATCGCCGACTACCGTCAGCACGACCCGATTCTGAATGCGGACAATCCCTTTTCGACGGGATTCAACTCGATGAACGTCTGGGGACCGCTCATGGGACGTAAGTTTTACGCGGGTCTGCGCTTCAACCTCTATTGATGCGCTCTGCGGAAAAAAGAGATTCAAACCTTAAAATAACACGAAGATGAAAAAGATTTTAATGCTTTGCCTTGCCCTTGTGATGGGTGTCGGCATGTGCGCGGCGGAGAAGCCTGCCAACAAGAAAACGGTGACGACGGTGTTTACGACCGACATCGACTGCGAGCACTGCGTCAAGAAGATCATGAACAACGTTCCGTCGCTGGGCAAGGGCGTGAAGGACGTGCAGGTCGATCTGCCGAAAAAAGAGGTGACCGTGGTATACGACGGCACGAAGAACAACGACGAGAATATCGTCAAGGGCTTCGCTTCGCTCAAGGTGAAGGCCGAGCCGAAGAAAGCCGACGCGAAGAAATAGCGGCGGCCGGGTTTTGTTATTGAAAAGGGAGGACTTGCGGTCCTCCCTTTTTTGTCAGCCGTTCGTGTGATTGCGCGGCCTATTCCATCGGCCGTATGCGGACTTCGGTGACGCCTTCCAGCTCGCGGACGAGACGGGCGGTGTCGGTTTTCTCTTCGACTTCGCCGTAGTGGTAGGGATAGAAGACCGCCGGGCGGATCGCCTTGACCGCTTCGACGGCCTGATCCACGGTCATCGTGTAGGGCTGATTGACCGGAAGGAACGCGATGTCGATATTCTTGAGGGCTTTCATTTCGGGCGTAGGCTCCGTATCGCCTGCGATGTAGATGCGCGTGCCGCCGACGGTAAGGATATAGCCGCAGTCCTCGCGGTCTTTGGGGTGGAATTGCAGGTGCCCGTCGGTGGTGTTGTAGGCGGCTACGGCCTCGACCTTGAGGTAGTCGCGCGGTGCGGCGACGCTGCCCGGCCGCATCGTGTAGCAGTTCATTTCGAACGCTTCGGCCGAGGTGCGGTCGCAGAGGATTTCGGTTTGCGGCGTCTGGATCGCTTCGACGGCCGCAACGTCCAGATGGTCGTAATGCGAATGGGTGATCAGGATCACGTCGGCCTTCGGCAACGCCGCGTATCGGGCGTAGCCGCTGACGGGATCGACATAGACGTATTTGCCGCCGACCTCGATCGAAAGCGAGGCGTGCCGGAAGAAGGTGATCGTGATTTGCGTGCCGTCGCGCGTGGTCAGCGTGTCGGCGGGGTATTCGGGCGCTGCTTTCTTTCCGCAGCCGAGCAGTGAAAGGAGGGACATAAGTAACAAGAGTTTTGGGTTCATTCCTCAAATATTGTACATAACAAGGGCAATATAGTGAAAAAAAGTGAAATATTCGTACCTTTGGCCCGCATTCGAATTTGAAAAACGATGAAAGGGACTTTGAAAAAACTGATCGTGCTGGCGGCCGCGCTGTTTGCCGCTGCGGGAGTCGCGGCGCAGGATGCCGACCGGATTGTGGGCATCTACAAGGCCGTGGAGGAGGGCAAGGAGTCCAAGGTGGAGTTCACGCGCCGGCCCGACGGCACCTACCGCGGGCAGATCGTCTGGCTCAGGAACCCGAACAACCCCGACGGGACGCCCAAACTCGACGCGAAGAATCCCGACAAGTCGAAGCGGTCGGGGCGTGCGGACCGGGTCGTGGTGGTGGACGGCGTGAAATACGATGCGGAGAAGGGCGTCTGGAACGGCGGCCGCGTGTACGACCCGACCAAGGGCAAGAGCTACAAGGTCGAGGTGTCGTTCGAGGACGACCGGACGCTGCGCGTCAAAGGATCGCTGCTGGGGTTCAGCCGTTCGGTCTATTGGCAAAAAATCGAATAAATGTGCATTTTTTTGCGCCGGGGCGCAGTATTTTTCGAATTTGTACGTTTATATCGCATAATTTAGTATTGAAATTCTTATGATGAAAAAAGTTTTATTTGTAGCGGCCGTGGCTATGTCGCTGGTTTTTAGCGGGTGTATGAAGGAAGACGACACCTACAAGAAATTGAAGCCCGTACAACCGGGGCTTAACATCTACACCGGTGCCATGAACCAGAATATCGTGTCGATGCAGCAGGCCAACTTCGGCTTGCGGCTTGCGATGCTGGTGGCCGAGGCCGACAAACAGCAGAAAACGATCGACGAAGTGACGGTCGGCAGCAGCAATACACTGCTGAAAAGGCAGTTGCTGGGCAATGCCAAAGTCGAGACTACGGCGAACGGTTACAAAATTACGTTCGATGCCGATTATGCCGACCTCGACACTTATGTCCGCAAGGGCACGCTGCTGATCAACACCAACGAGACGGCGCTGCTGAAAGATGCTACGGAGAGCAAGCCGTGGACCGTTACTTTCGAGGATAAACTGACGATGGGCTATTCGGGCGGCGACATGCAGGCCATCACGCTGACGGGCGGTCTGACGAAACTCTATTTCGTCGAGTCGTCGGGCGCTTACGGAATCGGGCTGGAGGCTCAGCAGTCCTATGTCGGCAAGACCGAGGAGCTGACTTCCAACTGGAACGGCAAATTTACGGTGAAGCCTGAGAACGTGAATTTCACCTATACGGACTGCGCCGGCAAGAAGTTCATGCTGAACGGCACGGCTACGGGCCGCACGTTCAACACCTATGACGGCATTTCGGCGACGACGATGAGTCTCAGGATGACCAACGGCGAGTATTACTCTTCGTCGGCTCTTTACGGCGGCAAGATCGAAGCGTCGCTGGGCGACGGCTACAATCCGAGTCTCTATCCGTCGAAGGATGTCATCGTGGAGATCACCTTGGAAGGTACGCGGCTTCGTCAGACGATCACCTATGCCGGTCACATTGTGACGGTTTAGGGAATTTTATCCGAATGAAAAAGAGCGGGGCTTGTCGGCCTCGCTCTTTTTTTTGTCGCCCTGTATTTCCGTCGTCAGGAAGATTGTCGGTCGAGCCGCATGACCGAAGGGATGCAGAATGCGATGAGTCCGATGCAGCAGATGACCGTGCCGGCGATGACGAAGGTCGTCGTCAGGCCGACATGCTCGGCGAGGAATCCCGTGCCGAGCAGTCCGATCGCCGAGGGGAGCAGTCCGAAACTGTAGTACAGCGACATGACGCGCCCCAGCACTCCCGCGTCGATGCAGCTCTGGATGACGGAGACGAACGACGAGTTGAAGACGCTGCTCGTGACGCCTTCGATCAGGGAAAGGGCGGCGAAGAGCGCGAATGCCGTGGGCGGCAGCATGCCCGAAGCGGCGAACAGCAGTCCGATGGTCAGGTACATCAGGTTTATCAGCACGATGCGGTTGACGCGGTAGGTTCGGGCGCCCATGACGGCGCCGCCGATCAGCGCGCCGCCGCCCCACACGATCTCGATCAGGCTCATTTCGTAGGCCCCTCCGCCGAAGTGCTGCAGCGTCATCAGCGGAAACATCACACCGACGGGCATGATGAAGAACCACACGAGGACGGCCAGCGTGAAAAACCAGCCCATGCCCGGAACGGCGTGCATGGCGCCGAACCCTTCGCGGAACTCGCGCCAGAGACTGGGCTTTTGCGCCGTGCTGCGTTCGGGATTGGGAATGCGGACCAGCAGCAGGGTGGTGCAGGCGATAAAGGCCCCCGCGACGTCCAGCAGCAGGATGTTGCCGATGCCCGTCAGGTTGATCAGCAGGGCGCCGAACGCGGGCCCGATGATGTTCGACAGCGAACTGATGATCTGGTTGATGCCGGCGATGCGCGTCAGCTGCTGCTTGGGCGCGAGCAGCGGCACCGAAGCCTGCATGGCGGGGGTGTGGAAAGCCGACCCGATGGAACGGCAGGCCAGCAGCACGTAGATATGCCACATGCGGGCGACGCCGAGCCAGAAAAGTACGGCGAGGAGCAGGGTGCACAACGCGATGAAACTGTCCGCCAGAATCATCGTCCATTTGCGGTCCCAGCGGTCCACATAGACGCCGACCAGCGGACCCAGCAGCGACTGGGGAAGCATGCCGGCAATGGCGGCCAGCGCCAGCACCTGCGCCGAGCCTGTTTCGAGGCTCACCCAGAAGATGATGGCGAAGGCGACGACCGAACTGCTCAGGATCGAGGCCAGCTGTCCGCTCCAGATGACGGCGAATGTCTTTTTCCAGTTTTCCACGCTGCGTTTTTGCGGTTACATGCCGATCCGCGGGAAGACGAAGCCTACACGCGTTTGATCGGACCAGAACCAATAGTGCTGTTTGTCCGATTTGAGCAGCACGAAATCTTCGATGCTGCCGATGTTGAGTCCCGTGTTGTCGGTGAAGGTGCCGCGGACCTTCTGTCCGTCGGAGGGCATCGACTCCAGCTGGAGACTGACAAATTTCAGGCCCGCGTCGTCCTGAATGCGGAACGTAAGCGTCGTCGGATCGACGAACAGCTGCTGCTTCGCCTTGTCGAAGAGCCGCAGCGCTTCTCCGCTGCGGTAGATTCCTACGGCTTGGGTCTCCTGCAACGCCGTGCGCTGGGCCTTGAGCGTCGGGTCTTCGGTTTTGTCTTTCGAGCAGGCGGCTGCGGCCGCGAGACAGATCAGCAGAAGATATTTGAGGTGTTTCATGGCGGATGCTATTTGACGGTGATGTATTTGACGATATACTGCTGCGACTCCTCTTCGGCGTCGGTGACGACGGCCATGATGGTGTGTTCGCCTGCCGCGAGAGTCGTGTAGGTGTTTTCGGTCTTCCGGTTGTCGATGTACCAGTCGATCCGGCCGATCTTGCCGCGGTAGTCGAGCAGACTCAGCATGACCGGCGTGTCGTGCGTGTATCCCTCATCCGGAACGCAGATGCGTACGCTTTTATAGGTGTAGGTCGGCTCCGTATTGAAGACCATGTCTTTGCTGCTGTCCACCGTGTCGGATACCTGTGCGATGGAGAGTGCGTATTCGGTGGCGGGCGACAGACCCGTAATGTGGAAGGCGTTGCATCCCGTTACGGTCTCCGAACGCTGTGTGCCTGCCGATTTCCATGTGATCTCCCACTCGGCGGCCGGATCGCCCTCCCATGTCAGCAGGGCGTCGTACTGCTTGGCGCTGACCTCGGCCTTGAGATTGGCCTTGGTCTTGACCGACAGCCGGACCTGCGAACCGTCGAGTTTTATATCGCTGAACGAAACGGAAGGTTTGCCGCTGTTCCATGAGATATAGTCCGCGTTGGTTTCGGGCGAGAGCGACGTGATGTTGTTCGCGCCGGGGAAGAACGTCTTCTGGGGAACGTCGTAGGACGACCGGCCCGGAACCGACCGCACGAGTTTCATACATTCGTGGGCCGGATTGTTGTTGAGCGTATTGTAGGACCACTGCGGGGCGTATCTGCTGGTGTAATCGACATGGTATACCAGCAGGCCGCGGCACGCTGCTGCGCTGTTGAGGGGCTGATCCCACTTGTTGTTCCGGGTGTCGCGGTTCTCCAGCAGGAAATAGTCGTTCGTCGTCGGCGTCTGCACCAGATAGCCTTTGTTCTCCGAGACCGGAGCAAGCGTGTAAAGCCCGTTTTCCGTGACCTCTTCGGGTTCGGCCCAGCCGACCATCCAGCGTTCCAGTATGTTGACCGACGGCGGCGTGCGGCTGTGTTGTTATAGCTGCCCGAACACATCAGCGAAAAACTCTCCAGCGCCGGGGCGGTGCCGCCCGATGCCGAGTAGTCGGTGTCGTAGAAGTCGGGCCAGCCCAGCACATGGCCGAATTCGTGACAAAAGGTGCCGATGGCGGTCATCTGGTAACCGCCGTTCAGCTCTGCGCCGCAGGCGTATCCCTGCAGTTGTACACCGTCGAATCGGACATCTAGATACTTCGAATTAACCCGTACGTCCCACCGGTGCGGCCAGATGCTTTGCGTATCGCCTGAGTCTGCCTGTCCGCGCCCGGCGTAGAAGACGAAGACGTCGCGTATGACTCCGTTGTCGGCGAAATCGGTGAAGTTGACGTCGTTATCGGCCAGCCGGCATGCTTCGACGATCAGTTCCGGTACATTGTCCGAACCCTCGCTCCCGGCGTAATATGCCGATGTTTTCGAGGCTTTGTAGGGACCCACCACGACGAATTCGGGATCGAACAGTCTGTTGGAGTTGTCCTGATAGTAATTCCATGCGCTGCCCGTCGCGCCGTTGACGCTGTAGCCGTCCTGCATGAGCAGGTTGCGGAAATCCTGCTGCGCCGATGCCGAGGCGAATTTCTTGTCGGAGGACTCCACCAAGATAATCAGCGATTTGAGCCGGCCTGTGGTTTGGGCCGAGGTGATGCGCCGCGGAGGGGCGGGCTTTCCGGCTGCGGGAAGCACGGGGGCCTGCGTTTGCTGCGGCGCCGGCATGACCATCGGTTTGACGTAGGTCGGTTTGAGCTCCTTCCCCAGTCGTGAGACGACGGCTTTCTCATCGGCGGTGAGTGCGTTTACCGGTCGGGCCTTGACTTTTGTCGGGATCAGTTTTCCCGAAGCCGAAAGCTCGGCGTAGTAGAGGTCGCCGTCGGGACCTCCGGTCAGCGTGTAGCCGTCTGAGGAGAGCATGTAGTGGCGGCGCTCGTCTCCGACGAGACGGACGGTGAGTTGCGTGCCGTCGCTCTGGGTTACTTGGATGAGACCCGGTTTGGCGGGAACGGCGTGCGCAGTTCCGATACCGCAGAGCAGCGCTGCGGACGCGGCGGCAAGCGAAAGGAAAAAGTGTCGCATATGGTTTGTTTTAGATATAAGTGTATAAATGTACGATAAAATCCGGAAATTACTGCCGATTTTATCGAAAACCGCATCGTCCGGTTATATATCGGAATTAAAAAAGGCGGATACCGAGGTATCCGCCGCTATAAACCTTTCCGCAGAGAGGTTATTTAACTGCTTTAACTATTGCCTCGAATGCTTTCGGCTCGTTCATCGCCAGATCGGCCATAACCTTGCGGTTGAGGGCGATGCCCTTGGCGTTGACTTTGCCGATAAATTGCGAATAGGTCATTCCCTGCGCGCGGACTGCGGCGTTGATACGCGTGATCCACAGCGAACGGAACGTCCGCTTCTTGAGTTGACGGTGTGCATAAGCATAGCACAGACCTTTTTCGACCGTGTTTTTCGCAACGGTCCAAACGTTTCCCCTTGAACCAAAGTTACCTTTGGCAAGTTTCAAAACTTTCTTTCTTCTTGCGCGTGACGCAACAACGTTGACTGAACGTGGCATACTGTAAAGTTTTTGAAGAGCTGTCAGCGATGCGGTTCTCCCGCATTCTTTGGGGCTGTTTCGCTCCGATTAATAAAATGTCCGCCCGGAAATTACTTGACGAGCAGGTTCTTGATTTTGGCTTCGTCAGCCGCAGAAACGGTACCCGAATAGCAGAGGTTGCGTTTCTGTTTCGTCGTCTTTTTGGTCAGGATGTGACTGTGATAAGCGTGTTTGCGCTTGATCTTTCCTGTGCCGGTGAAGGTAAAACGCTTCTTCGCAGCGGCATTGGTTTTCATTTTCGGCATTGTCGTAAATAGTTAATTAGTTAAACATAGCCTGCAAAGATACGAAAATTTCGGCACTCTGCAACCTTGAGACGGAAAATTCTCCTCTTTTTCACCGGAAAACGTTTTCCGGCGCAAGGGGTGTCCGCTCCGTGCGGAGGGCTTCTTCGTGTCGGCCTGTCGTTCCGTCCGCCTGTTCCGGCACATATGCACGCAGGCATCCGGTTTGTCCGTCCCGATAATTTGTACTATATTTGATAGGGAATAAAACCGCGGAACTATGGAGATGGAGTGGGATTTGATATTGAGATTGTGTGTGGCGGGCCTTTGCGGCACGGTGATCGGACTTGACCGCGAGTACCGGGTCAAGGATGCGGGATTCCGCACCCATTTTCTGGTCGCGCTGGGCAGCGCCCTGATGATGATCGTGTCGCAGTATGGGTTCGAGGGCTTTTTGGCCACGCACGACGGACTGCGGCTTGATCCCAGCCGTATCGCGGCGCAGGTGGTGAGCGGCATCGGCTTCATCGGCGCCGGCACGATCATCATTCACCGGCAGCTGGTGCGGGGACTTACGACGGCGGCCAGTTTGTGGGCCACGGCGGGAATCGGACTTGCGGCCGGAGGACATATGTATGTCGTGGCCGGAGCGGCCACGCTGCTTACGCTCTTTGCGCTGGAGGTGCTGACGCTCTTTTTCGGCAGGCTGGGGCGCCGCCGGATCATGGTCGTCTTTTCGGCCGCCGACCGCAAGGCGATCGACGCCATGTTCAACGAGCTGCAAAGCAGTGAATACGCCGTGATCTCCTATGAGGTCGAGGCGCAACGCAGTCCCGACGGCGTCGTATACCGTGCGACGCTGGTTATCCGGGCAAAGGGGAATGCCGACGAAGAACGCTATGTCGATCTGCTGCGTGAGAATCCCGATGTGACCGTCGAGCGGATCGTTTAGAACCAGCGGTATACTTCGCGGAGCGTTCTCTCCTGCGACATGTCGTTGGGGTTGGTGCCCGGAACGCCTTCCGGGACGGATTCGCTCCGGCGGGCGAAAAGCTCGGTCCAGAATTGCGGCAGCGTGCCGTCTTCCGCCCGGAAGTTCATCGGACGGGCCGTGAAGATCGGCGAACCGTCGCTTGTCCGGTAACATTCCCAGACCAGTTCACTGCAATAGAATTTCCCGTTGTCGGGCCGGAAGGAGTAGTCGTAGGGGAGTCCGAGGTAATTTTGCGCCCGCCTGACCGCTTCGCAAACTCCCGCAGTATCCTTCAATCGCATGGCGACGACCGCCGGACGTCCGCCGATTTTTGCCGACCGGGCGAGGAATTCCGGCAGTGCCGTAAGCCGGACCCCGCCGTTCGTCGTGGCTTCGAGTACCGAATCCGCTCCGTTTTTCACCACGGCGATTCCCACGTGCGAGAAATTCAACCGTCCGTTTTCACCCGTCGCCGCGGTGATCGCTCCGGTCATATCCGAACTTTCTCCGGCCTGAAAGAGCAGGTCGCCCGATTGCAGTGCATGGTCGTTCCGGCCGCATGAAACAGCCGAAAAAAGTATACCTATATATAATAAGCTTCGTTTCATTCTGTCCGATCTCTTGTGGGGACAAATATATTAAAAATTTTTCACAACTAACTCGCTGACGCATAGCAGGGTGTGAAAATGGCTCCGAAAATGTTGAAAAAAAGTCTCCGAAATATTTGGAAATAGCGATTAAATGCCCTTATCTTTGCACCCGCTTCGAGAGAGAAACACTACTCCGAAACACAAAAACAGGTTCTGAAAAATTTTGAAAAAAGTTCCGAAATCTTTTGGAGATTCAGAAAAATGACTTACCTTTGCACCCGCTTCGAATAAGAAATACGGTTCGAAACGATAAAAGAAAAGGTTCTGAAAATTTCTGAAAAAATTCTTTCAAAAAGATTTGGTGGTTCAAAAAATATGACTTATCTTTGCACCACTTTCCGCTGAAAAATCGCGGTCAGAACAACGGGGAAAGCCGAAAGGCGAAACCCGACAAAAAGAAAGAAATTGTTCTTTATAGCAATATAATCGAACAGCGTTCTTTGAAGTATTTGAGCAGCTAAAAGTTTTTTTCCACTCTCGCAAGAGAGTGATTTCAAACAATACCTTTGAGATTAGAGCGAAAGATTTAAAACAAAACATTATTTATACAATGGAGAGTTTGATCCTGGCTCAGGATGAACGCTAGCGGCAGGCTTAACACATGCAAGTCGAGGGGCAGCGGGGAGTAGCAATACTCCGCC